>SKPR01000054.1 GCA_007119455.1 Candidatus Brevefilum sp.
AACCATCCGTCGTGCGATCAACTGTATCATCGTGAATGACCACGACCTGGTCATCCTTTGATAGCATCACGTCCAGCTCGATTCCATCCGCTTGATGAGATAAAGCCAGTTCAAAGGCTGCCATGGTATTTTCGGGTGCGTGGGCACTGGCCCCACGATGCGCTAAGATTTTCGGTGTTTTCATGGCGCTTCTCCTAAACCTGCAGTAATTATAGCACGCAGGCTTAATCATGGTAGCCCCCAGCAGTCGAACCATGTTGCCCGGTAAGACGGCAGAACCGAATCAATTATAATTAAGCCGTCAAAGATTAGATTTGGGAGTGATTCTGTGTCAAAATCAATGACCTTCAATGTCGAAGAACTGAAACAATACGTCGTCCAATTTTTAAGAGCTCACGAGATACCCGAAATTGAAGCAAGAATTGCCGCCGATGTTTTGGTTTCGGCAGATATGCGGGGGATCACCTCACATGGGGTCATCCGGTTGCACAGTTATTATGGTGACGGCCTGCGGAGAGGCAAAATTAACCCAGAGTCCCCTATTACCACCATCAATGAAAGTGCAGCCACCCTGGCCCTCGACGGTGGAAACGGCCTTGGCCCGGTGGTGGCTTACCGCGCGATGTCGCGCTGTATTGACCTGGCTGACCAGGCAGGACTGGCGATGACCACCGTTCGCAACAGCAATCACTACGGTATCGCTGGTTATTATGCAATGATGGCCCTCCCGGATGACATGATCGGGATCAGCCTGACCAACTCCCAACCCCTGGTTGCCCCAACCTTCGGGAAAAACGTGGCGCTGGGGACTAACCCCATTGCTGTGGCTATACCAGCCGGAACAGAAAGACCTTATGTGCTCGACATGGCCACCAGCATTGTGTCCATCGGCAAGATTGTGGTCCATGATAAAGCCGGTGTGCCAATCCCTGAGGGTTGGGCCATCAACCAGGAAGGGGAGCTAACACATAAACCCGCTGAAGTGCTGAATAACGGCGCTTTATTGCCCCTGGGCGGGCCGGCAGAATTACGTGGTTACAAAGGTTATGGGCTCTCCCTGCTTGTGGATCTTCTTTCCGGGGTGCTTTCAGGAGCTGCCTATGGGATGGATGTTGGCGCACCATCCTCCACAGAAAATGCAAATGTGGGACACTTTTTTGCAGCTGTAAAAATTGAAAATTTCCGTCCCGTGGATGACTTTAAAACAGACATGGATCGCTATATCCGTAAACTGAAGGCCACCGAAAAACTCCCCGGCCATGACCGAATTTTTATCCATGGTGAAAAAGAATTTGAACTCGCAGAGCGGGCAATAAAAACTGGCGTACCACTCATGCCTGAAGTCGTTGAGGCACTGGAACAGGCTGGAAGAGAAGCAGGTGTACCTTTCGACGTCCAACCTGGCCAGTAAGAAACACCCTCAGCTCAGGTTAATAAACGGGATGATCCTTGGAACATCTTCCTGGTAAGCCTCATAATCCTCACCATAGATATCAACCAGTTTTCGTTCTTCTGGAAATGTGCCAATGATGAAATAAAGCGTGCTGGCGATGACAAAGGACAGGATCAGGTCCGTCATAAACGGGATGAGCCAGAAAAGAATGATGCTGAAAAGATAAAGGGGATGCCGCACAAGCCCATAAGTTCCATGGGTGACAAGTTCCGCATCTCTCTCCGCATCCGGGTTGGTAAGCTGACGTATACCAAGGAAGGCCAACGCATCAATTTGCAGAATCGAGATGAATAATCCGGCCAGCGCCAGCAATTGTAAGGCCGATGTGAGATAAACCCAGGGTGGGGGAATGGTCCATAACAACCGCCCAGGCAACAGCAGGACCATCGCCAATATGGGCATCAACGTTAACAGCGCAATCACGATATAAATCAACCGGTAATAACGCTCAATACCCTCACCGAAGAGCTGGCGTGCAAGTCGTTTGGTTGAAAACGCTGCCAACCAGGAATGCAAAAAACACCAGGCGACCATGGCCATGAAAACGGTTAACGGATAAATCATAGGCACCATCCTTCCATTCAATTGTATCGCACCATTGATCTATTTCAACCTCAGTGCCAGTAATGATCACAGGTTGTAGTTATTTCTTATATCAATCATTATATTATAATCACATTTTAAAGCCGTATCCTGGGTGGATATGCTTTCTTGAGGGACCCAACACAATCTGTTACCTTAAAATATTCAAGAAACAAAATAATTCATTGGAAATCCTAGAACATTTGTGCCATAATAGTTATTAATTAGACCGTATGTTCTGTAAATGTGTGAGGTGATCCATGCGAAGAATAATTATCATACCGGCTGTCCTGATCGGGAGTCTGATCGTGGTGTGGGTTGGAACGGTCGCCGCTGTTCAGTTGCCCCCTCAAGAATTTCCTGCATCCACGATAACGGTAAAAGCTGATGAAGATCTAACCCACCAGATTGCTCAGAACGGATTGGTTTCCTATGATGATGATGATGCCAGCACGATGAAGGGTGAAAACTGTTCGCTTCCGGTTAGCTACCCGGCCAAAATTCGCCAATGGTGTGTGCAGATCGAAACCGCCGCTCAGGCAACTGGCATTCCGGCCAGGTTAATTGCTGCAGTCATGCTGCAAGAAAGCGGTGGTGACCCCCTGGCATACTCCAGCAGTGGCGCGGTTGGTTTAATGCAGGTCATGCCGCGCGACGGGCTGGCAAAGAAGTTTATGTGCATCAACGGCCCCTGCTTTGCATCCCGCCCAACCATTCAGGAATTACAAGATCCTGACTTCAACCTGACTTACGGCACTCAGATGCTGGCAGAGCTTTATCAGAAACACACATCATATCGTGAAGCGTTATTTCGCTATGGACCAATGGATGTCGGTTATGATTACGCCGATCTGGTTCTCAATATCTGGGACAGTTACCGGTAAGTTGGGGTTCTCATCAAGGGATATGTTAGCCTACGGCGATTAATTTCAATCAACAATATGAGAATTAGATTTTCCACACAATCTGACCATCCGGCCGCATCAATAAATTATCCCCTGACCTCATTTTTGTCGAAAATCATAAATCCCATCCTGAAAGGACCACACAGCCCCACAACCAGAGCATCTAAGGTCATGGCCAAGGCCAGGAATGGGTGTTTGGCAGGTCGGACATTTGAACACGCTTTCACCATCCGCCGGAAGCGATTTTTCTTCTTCAAGACGGCAAAGGGAAAAAACACTTGGGCTGAGTTGAATCAAACCGCCCGTCCGCTGTAAAAGGGCATCCAGCGCAACCAACAGCCGAAATGGGACATGCTTTTTAAGAATCCCAACCCGAAGATGTGACACCGTCAATTGCTGGATAATGGAAAAACCATTCGCTTTAAGGTAATTGCGAATGGCTTTGGGATGAAAATCAAAATTCAAAGCAGCAAATTCCACCGGTTCGTATGAATACGGGCTCCAGGATTGCTTTCTTAGATGATAACGCAGAATCGACTTCATGTTGCGTTTATTGGCAAACTCAAGGATAAAAAAGGCCTTGGGGCGCAACACCTCTGCGATCTGAGATAAGGCCAGCAGGGGATCAGCCATATGATGAAGGGTGCGGATCATGGTCGCCCCATCAAAAAGGCCTGATACAAATGGCAGGTGATACACATCAGCAGCAACATAGAGATAACGCACGTCATCCCCCAGCCGGTCGCGTGCCTGTTCCAATTGGGATCGCGAATAATCAAGTAAGGCCACCTTCTTGAAGTTTTTATAGCGCGGCGTGTTACGGCCAGCACCAGCGCCTACCTCAAGCATGAATTCACCACTGGAAGGCAGCAATCTTTTCAGCGCAACCGCCTCTACGGCATCTTCGTAGGCACGGCCGCCCTCCTGCCAGAAACTGCGCTGATAGTCTGAGCCTTCATAGTTACATACGGGGGGTGAATTATCGTTCATGTGTGTTGAGATGGTTATAGGATGCAGAGTTTACTGTTTTTCTGAATAATATATTGAAACTTTCACAAAATGTCCGGGCAGGATTCCCGGCGGCACCCGGAGATACCTCCTTACCGCTGCTTCCTCTCGGACCTGACGGGGTTCGCAGGGCTCCGCCGCGCCGGTCCCACCCGGACGGCGTTAAGCATACTTCACTGCCTGATTGGTGTCAATAAAGGTCGTGCTGGTAAAAATCCGGGCTTCATTGTATACTTTAAGTCGATCATTAAAGTGAAAATATAGGAGAGGTGCGGCCGATGAAAGTTCATGTCAAACAACAACAACTTGCTCATAGTGTCAACATGGTCTCGAGAGCAGTCTCACCAAGGAGCACCCTGCCCGTACTCTCAAATATCCTGGTTAAAACAGATGAAGGCCGGCTCCGTCTCTCTGCAACCAATCTGGAGCTGGGGATCACCAGCTGGGCAGGTGCACGTATCGAAGGAGAAGGTGCGATCACCGTCCCGGCCCGGACTTTCACAGACCTTGTCAGCAATTTGCCCACTGACCAGGTGGTATTGACCCTTGATAACAGTACGCAGACTCTCAACGTTAGTTGTGGCACCTCCGAGACCAATATCAAAGGCATTGACGCAGAAGAATTTCCGCCCATTCCCGAACCGGATCTTGAAGAAGGCGTCCCATTGAATGTGGCCAACTTTAAAGAGATGGTGCAACAGGTAGCCTTTGCCGCTTCAACGGATGAAGCCCGTCCAGTGCTAACCGGTGTTCTCCTTAAACTTGATGGCGACAGCATTACCATGGCTGCAACAGACGGCTTTCGTATCTCAATCCGGGAAGACAACATCCCAAATGGGGTGACCCGCCCGGTAGAAGCCATCATCCCGGCCAGGGCTTTGGTCGAACTTTCCCGAATTCTTGGCAGTGGCGATGAGTCGCTGATAATGACCTTCCCACCTGACCGCGGCCAGGTCATCTTTCACATGGAAAATCTTGAGCTGGCTTCTCAGTTGATTGAAGGCACCTTCCCCGATTACGCTGCCATTATTCCCCAGAACTTCAAGACCCACACCCTGCTTTCGACTTCCGGATTATTAAAAGCCTGTAAACAGTCTGAAATCATCGCACGGGAAGGCACCAACGTCGCCCGATTGAACATCATTCCTGAATCCGACGAATCCAGCCCGGGCACATTGGAAATCTCGGCCCAATCTGAACAGACCGGGACATCTGAAGTGCTGGTGGATGCTTCAGTTGATGGTGTCCCACTGCTGGTTGCTTTCAACGTCCGGTTCCTTCGCGAAGTACTGGAAGTGATCAATTCAGATAATGTCTGGCTGGAGACCAATGCGGCCAACACCCCCGGATTGATCCATCCCCAGGGCGATGATCACTTCAAACACATCATTATGCCGATGCATATTGGATAAAACCACTTCAAAACGAATCCTTTGTGCGCCTGTGTCCCAGGCGCATTTTTAATCTGCAAATCTGCATAAAATCCGTTAGAATTAAGCGGACACTTCTTAAATGGCACCTAAACTACCATGACCCTTCCCCCAAGCGCAACCGATCGACTTCTCAGTGTGTTACTGGCACTTTCTCAATATCCGATCCTGGCCAACCATATTCGTGATTTGATGCGCCGGGAATTATTTAAACGCGGCCTGGTCGACCAAAAACAATTTGAACGAGAAGTCATCCGAAAAGCCATCAAATCCCAGGAACGCGAGGGTCTGCAACATCCCGAAATTGAAGAACCTGCTGAAGTCTGGGAAAGGCGGAAGGTTGTTGTCAGGGATCAGCTCACGGATTATTACTTCAGCCACCACCTCAGTTTCGAATTGATTGAAGACTTGATCGAAGAGGCGCTTACCGAGCGGGGGGTAACCAATCATGAAGCCCTGTTCGAGTTTAATCCCGAGGTTGCACCGCAGGAATTGCTATTTAATCAGGGGATGATGATCGAAAAAATGCCCCCTACAGAGCGCAAGCATTTAGAACCACGCCTCAGAGAAATAAAAGTGGTCCTGATCCGGAATATGATCAGTGACCAGTTACGATATATCAATATCGCCCGGGATTGGTTCACGATCTCAGATTTGGCTGAAGTTCGCCGACATAAAATTGGTCATGGCCGCATTGGGGGTAAAGCAGCGGGCATGTTACTGGCCGCTCGCATTCTAAAAGACAGCCCTCGAGCCGAACTGCGGGAGAATCTGCGTACGCCTGAATCGTACTATATGGCTTCAGATTTGATGTATACGTTTATTTCAATCAACAACCTCCTGCATTGGAATGACCAGAAATACAAGCCTGAAGACGAGATGCGTCGGGATTATCCAAAAATTCTCGAAGAGTATGACCAATGCGAGTTCCCACCGGGAGTCATCCAGCGGCTGGAAACACTGCTGACAACGGTCGGTTCTCAGCCATTAATTGTCCGCTCGTCAAGCCTTCTCGAAGACAACTTTGGTACAGCCTTCGCCGGCAAGTATGAGAGCATTTTTCTTCCCAACCAGGGCAACTTTGAAGATAACCTCAAAGCCCTCACCGGTGCTATCGCCCGGATCTACGCCTCCACCCTTAATCCGAATGCATTACTCTACCGCCGCAGCAAAGGCCTTCAGGACTATGATGAGCGGATGGCCGTCCTGATCCAGGTGGTCGAAGGTAACCGCTTCAGCGATTATTATCTGCCCGATATTTCCGGGGTGGCCTTCAGCCATAACCAGTATCGCTGGTCGCCACAAATCCGCCAGGAAGACGGTTTCATCCGCCTTGTTTGGGGTCTGGGCACCCGGGCCGTCGACAGAGTCGGAAACGATTATCCTCGGTTGATCGCCCTCAGCCATCCCACATTGAGACCGAGCAGCACGGTCAAATCAATCCGACGTTATTCGCAACAGTATGTCGATTTGATTGATTTAAAGGACAACAGCTTAAAGACCCTGCCAATCCGGGAGGTTTTAACTGGCGATTACCCACCCCTGCGCTACCTGGCCCAGGTTGACCAGGATGGCTACTTCCGCTCAATTCGCTCCAGGGTCATTGATGCCAAACCCTCACAACTAATCCTGACATTCGACGAGCTTCTCAGGCGCACGCCTTTTGCCGAACGGATGCGCCACATTCTGACCGTTCTGGAAAAAGAATACCGGTCACCCGTGGACATCGAATTTATCGCTGATGTGGTGGAAGTTGATGGTAAACCCGATATCCGCTTATCCCTCATCCAATGCCGGCCATTGAGTTACATGAAGGAATCCAACCAGGTGTCGCTCCCACAGGACCTTGACCCGGATCACATCATTTTCTCATCAAGCATCATGGTCGCCGGTGGCTGGTTGGAGGAAATAAATTACGTGCTGTTCGTGCCTCCTGAAGATTACTTTAGCCTGCCTACCCAATCCGGTCGGAATAAACTGGAGCGGGCAATTGGTAAATTGAACGCTGCCTTAGAGGGAGAGAACTTCATCTGTGTTGGCCCGGGGCGTTGGGGTACCTCGAACCCTGATTTGGGTGTCCATGTGGATTATGCCGATATTTTCAACACCAAAGCACTGGTGGAGCTATCCGGTGGCGGTATTGGCCCTGCCCCCGAACCATCCCTGGGCACACACTTTTTCCAGGACCTCCTCGAGGGACAAATCTTTCCACTGGCGACGTACATTGGAGAAGACCACTTTAATCGGGATTTTTTCTACAAAACGCCCAACCGTCTGGGAGAATGGATCCAGACCGAACCTTCGGTGCAAAAACACCTGCGTTTGATCAAAGTTGACGATTACCGCGAGAATCACCATATTGAACTGGTTATGAACGGGGAAAAAGGCCGGGCTATGGCATTTTTAGCCGAGTCCCCCCGCGGCCGGAATGGCCGGCTTCAATAATTTCGCGCCACTGCCCATTGTTTTCGCAAATAATCCGTGCTGATTATCTGATCAGATAAGTTTTATTCATTCAGCTCACAGGCTACAAAAGCCTGGTACGGGTTTAATTGGTACCATTTTCCATCAAGCCCTACAACAAGCCCTGATCCACGCTCAGCCAGCCAGCGGGCCAGCTCGTACCCCAATAGCAAACCCATATCAAACAATTGCGATTTCGCCAACGCTATCCCGTAAATATTCCGCGTCAACCGCAGATGTTCACGGACTGCCGTTGAAGTTACTTGGTCCAATTCAAACTGAACAAACTCCTGTCCGGATTCATCAGTCACCTGCCAGTGATAAACCACAATGGGACGTTTGCCTTCGGATTGGTATTTTAATACAAAAAAGGGGGCATCCTCGTGCGGAGATTGGATGACAGCAAGGTTTTCAAGCGCTGGTTCAACCCCTTCCTT
>SKPR01000119.1 GCA_007119455.1 Candidatus Brevefilum sp.
GATGATGATCGCCATCAGCGGCCTCATGGTGACGCTGGTGGGGCTGACCGGTTTCATCTGGCCTGAAATCCTACAGGTTGAAGACCATCTGCCAGATTACGATGAAATGGGTGATGGGCAATTGGCTGGTGAAAAGATGAGGGTTTAAAGATGCAGGATCAGTCTGCTTCTTGAATGATGATCTTATGGGTGATTTCGGCGGTTTTCGCCACCATCGCCTGGGCAGCGCAATACTTGTTTTCTGAAAGCTCAACGGCCCGCTCAACGGCATCACGATCAATGTTTTTGCCTGTTACATTATATTCGATAATGACCTTCTCGAACACCTTGGGGTGATCTTCAGCCCGTTCGATCTGGGCTGTCACTTCGAAATCTTTGACCTCCTGGCGTTTTTTCCTTAAAATCGAAATCACATCCATCCCGGTACAGCCGATCAATCCAATGGCTACCAATTCTATGGGTCGGAAACCCATTTCTCTACCGCCGACATCTTTTTTGGCATCCAACGGAACCATGAAACCGGAGGAGGTGGTCCCGGTGAAAGCCATATTGCCATTCCAAACGATTTTGCTATCCATATAAGTTCCTTTTCTTACCTCCGCCGGAGGTCATTTCAGGTTATCAGGTGGCAGCACCTAGATTTGCCAACCCGCAATTCGGGCAGGTGAGTTGCAATAATCCATTATATGCCAGCCTGTCTCCCTCGCACCGTGGGCAAACCATATTGGCTATCAGCCGGGTACGGGTTAAACTGCCATCAGGGTATGTTTCACATGCTTCTGATGGTTGCCTGATCGCGCCTGTGGTGTCATCTTTTCTGGTCGGCATTTAACTCCAAATCCAGGCACTGATAAAGGCGCTGACGAACATCATCAGGGAGCTGTGTATCCTGGCTGTCCTGCTGGCATAATTCGATCGTCTTCTCGAGGGTGCTTAAAATAATCGAGCAATCCGGGCAGCAGTCAAGATGGACTTCGATCTGCTGGCAAAGCTCAGTTTCCAGATCTCCATCAATGTAGGCATTCAGGCGATCCAATAATTTCTGGCAGTCCTGATGATGTTTATGATTCATGGCTGTTCCTGGGCAATTTTATTTGCAAAATAAGTGGTTAATAATTCCCGTAACTGCAACCGCGCCCGCATTAATCTGACTTTAAGTGCAGATTCGGTGATCTCCAGAATCTCAGCCGCCTCACGGGTAGACAGCCCCTCGACATCGCGTAACAGGAAAGCAGCCCGATTGGAATCGGACAGAGTGCTGATGGCATGATTGATCTGGTTGCGAGTTTCGTTATTCATCAATTCTTTTTCCGGCAGGCAACACCAATCAATGATCTGCCTGGGCAGATTGTCACTTTCGTTGGTGTCAATCCCTGCATCAATTTCCACCATAAAGCCTTTGCGTCCGCGTAAGTGCATCAGTGCTTCGTTGACGGCAATGCGGTAAAGCCAGGTCGAAATTTTGGATCGACCTTCAAACTGTTGAATGTTATTAAAAGCTTTGATAAATGTTTCTTGCAGAATATCTTCTGCATCCTGGGTGTTTCCGACCATTTTCAGGGCCAGCCGGTAGATTTTTGTTGAGTTTTCCTCGACCAGGTTGGCAAAAGCCTGTTTATCGCCGCGCTGTAGGGCTTGAAGATCAATCGATTGTTCGATGAAGGTTTGTTCCATTGGATGATATTCTGGGCAATTGGGTTACATTGTTCTGGTTTTTAAGAGAGTGGCCAGGTTGGGAGCACATCAATATTCAGGGGGCTGAAATCTTCCCGGATATAATGGAAATAACCTGCCCCAGCGATCATGGCTGCATTATCGGTGCACAGGAATAACGGTGGAATATGAACGGGTCGGCTGCTTTCAGACAGGATCTTCTCTCGCAGTCGTTTATTGGCCGAAACACCGCCTGCCACGACGATCTCGCGCACCTGGTGTGTTTCTGCTGCCATGAGGGTTTTTTCAACCAGAACATCGACCACCGCATCCTGGAAGCTTGCTGCCAGATCTTCGACCGGGAGAGCACGTCCTTCTTCTTGCAAGGCTTCAACGGTGCGCAGTACGGCAGTTTTCACGCCGCTGAAGGAGAAATCCCAGGTGCCTTCCATCATGGCGCGGGGAAATGTAAAACTCGAACTGCTGCCAGTCTGGCTGGCTTTTTGAATGGACGGGCCGCCCGGGTAAGAAAGATCGAGGAGCCGGGCCACCTTATCAAAGGCTTCACCGGCTGCATCATCCAGAGTGGCACCTAACCGTTCATAGACCAGGTGGTCTGTCATCAGCACCAATTCACTGTGCCCGCCAGACACAAGCAGGGCCAGCAGTGGGAAGCGCGGTGGTTGGTGTGGGGTAGCGTTGGCCTGATAGAGCCAGGCTGAATAAATATGCCCTTCCATATGGTTGACACCGATCAGCGGTTTTCCGGTGGCAAGGGCCAGCCCTTTAGCCATATTCATACCAACCACCAATGAACCGGCCAAACCTGGGCCCTGTGTGACGGCGAGAGCATCAATATCATGAATGTTGAGATGGGCCTGTTCAAGCGCCTGTTCGACAATGGGATAAATCGCTTTGACATGTTCGCGCGAGGCAAGTTCCGGGAAAACGCCGCCATACTGGGCATGCAGGTCAACCTGGCTGGCAACCACATTGGATTGGATGACACGGCCATCGCTCACCACAGAGGCGGCTGTTTCATCGCAGGAGGTTTCAATACCGAGAATACGTGCTGTTGGATTTGACATAGCGTGTAATCATACCTTTCAATTCATAGGCAAGACAAGGTCCATGGGGTAATCCACGAATTTTTCAAACTTGCCTTCAGGTGTGACGTAATAGGTGTCTTCGAGGCGGACACCCATACCTTTTTCCGGGTAATACAATCCAGGTTCGATGGTGAACACCGATCCGGGTTGGAGCATGTTTGAGTCGTCATCCTTGCGGCTGAACCAGGGCTTCTCGTGAATGTTTAATCCCAAACCATGCCCAAGAGAATGGACATAGCCCGATTCAAGGGCTGGATTTTGCCGGATTGTGTCATGGCCCATGGCTTCAAATAAATCACAGGTGCGATCCTGGAAGTGGGCAGCATTCTTGCCGGTTTCCAATTCCGAAACGACCTGATTATAAACCGATTTTACCTGGTCGAAGAGCACCTGGGCTTCCTTCGGCGCAAAACCCAGACACCAGGTCCGGGTGCAGTCATAAAAATACCCGCCACCCTTCTCACAGGGGAAGATGTCAAAGACAATGGTCTGACCCAGCATGAGTGGGTCGTTGGGCGTCCCGGAACTATGGGGAACGCCGGCATCACGCCCGATGGCAAAGATGGTATCTTCAGGGTTTTCTGCTCCAAGTTCAGCCAGCCAGAGGTTGATCTGGCTTTTAACGTCACTGATCAGAAGTGGTGATCCATCAGGTTTCGTCAGTACCCGGTTGACGACATGATGGCTGGTGAGAAAGTCGGCCACCCTTCCAATGACCGTGATCACAAGTTGGCCCATGTTTCGGATTCGCTTAATTTCTTCAGCGCCCTTGGTGGCCATTGCCTGTAAAAGAACGGCATCATCGACATCACCGACAAAGTCCAGATCCGGGAGAAATTCCTGGAGTTTATTGAGGGTCGCATGAACTTTACCGGCATCAGTTCTGCCATAAACGATGACTTTACCTTTGGTTAACCCGATCTCCTCAAATATATGTTTATACAGCAAGGCATGGGCAACCAGCCGGTTGCCCTCAGCCAGTTTTAGGCGTTCTTTCAGAGGAAATCTACTGTAGTTGAGGGTTGTTAAACCGGTGTTTGCTGCTTCATCACGCTCCATGGGGGCATGGCATAGAATCGCTTCAGAGCCGGTTATTTTGATCACATCGGCCTGGGTCATGTGGCCGCCTCCGGTGAGGTAAACCATGGCCGGGTTATGCTTTCCTGGGCCGGTGACCCATAAGGCATCGGCCTGGTAATCTTTTAGGTATTGATCAAGGTCAGATTTCATGAGTTCAATTTCGCTTTCTGTGTTGATGGACTCTTAACGAATGGTTTAATGCGACCATCAATCAACCGGGTTTTGTAACACGTCAAGGAGACCACGCAGTAGAGCTGGTTCCTGTTCCTGTAAGACTGTACGTGGGTCCAATAAGACCCGGTCATTTTCGATCCTGGCGATAATCGGGGGATGTGCCTGGCGTAGCGTGTTGAGAAAGACATCCGGTCTTGGGGGGGTAAGAGCCAGCAAGTAGGTGGGAAGTTCCTCCGTCGGCAGGCTCCCACCGCCAACGGTCGAAAAACCAGGAACGACGTCACCATCTCCGAGGTAATCTTGCCAGTTTTCAGCTGTCGCCCGGATGGATTCGAGTGGCCTGGAAATCATTTGCCAGATCGGTATTTCGGTTTCCGCCTCATTTTTGAGATAATGAGTCAGCGTGGCGGCCACCCCGGCCAGGGTTAATTTGTCTGCCCTGAGTGCCCTTGCGAGGGGATGTGTCCGAATCAACCTGATCAAATCTTTTTTCCCGATGATGATCCCGGCCTGGGGGCCGCCTATGAGCTTGTCACCGGAAAAGCAAACCAGGTCGCAGCCGGCAGCCACCGATTCCTGGACGGTTGGTTCGTGTGCCAGCCCGTAATCTGCTGTATCCAATAGGGCACCGGAGCCGAGGTCGTGCACCACCGGTACACCATATCGGTGGGCTGTTTCCACAACCTCCCGCAGAGGTGGTTCGCTGTGAAAGCCGATTAATTTAAAGTTGGAATGGTGGGCAACCAGCACGAGGGCGATCGTTTCGTTTTCAAGCGCTTCTTCATAGTCATATAAATGAATGCGATTCGTCGTACCGATCTCAACCAGTCTGGCACCGGATTGGCGCATGACATCCGGAATGCGAAATCCGCCTCCGATTTCAACCAGCTGAGTGCGAGAGACGAGCACATTTTTCTGGCTTGCCAGGGCTGAGAGCACGAGCAGGATGGCGCCGGCATTATTGTTAACCACGTAACCCGCCTCAACCGCTGTAAGGTGCGCTAATAATCGGTTAGCATGCACTGAACGTTTTCCGCGCTTACCCGTTTCGAGGTTGAATTCGAGGTTACTATAACCCACCCCCACGGCTGAGATGGCCTTTCGGGTTGCAACACTGAGGGGTGCGCGTCCAAGGTTGGTGTGCAGGATCACACCGGTTGCATTGATCACAGAGATTAATGAGGGTTCCAACCATAAATTCAACTGATTCTTAATCCGGGCAATCATGACGGATTCATCAGGTATTGGCGTATTCTCATTGATGAACGCCTGGCGAATGTCTTCCAGCACATTACGAATGGCTTCAAGAGTCAGCGGTCGGCCATAAATCGCCAACAATTTCTGGATATTTTCTTGTTGTAATAAGTAGTCTATGGAGGGAAGTTGACTCAGGTCAGACATGATCCGGTATCCTGTTGATCAGGCATCGCGCCAGGGGTTCCAGCGGCTGCGTTCAAACATACGTAATAAAAATTCAATCAGGACGAAAACCCCCGCTAATATCAGCGCCAGGGCCGGGGTCAGGACTCGGCCGAGTTGAAGCCAGGCAACGGTACTGCCAAAAATGCCAAACCACAAAGCCTGGCGGAGGATAACCATATCATCCACAGGTGGGTCGCTGGGGAAACGCAAGTTGAGATAATACGTGATGGGTAATGCCGGACCGGTAAAGGCCAGAACGCCTAAAAAGAAGAATAACCAGCGTGGCCCCAGGGTCGGTACCGTGGTGAGCATCAGGATCAGGAGGCCAGCCCACCCGGCAACACTCAGAACAAGTGAAAGGGGTAAATAAGTTCGCAAGAATTTACCTAAACCAGATTTCATGATAGCTCCTTCATAAAGTATTGTAACGCATTAACCTTAAAGCGTGCATCCCGGGTCTGAAAAAGCCAGGGGTAGGGCATTTGTAAAGTTGACAAAAAACTATGAGTTGTACGACTCAATATCTTATTACGTTGAAATTAGCCTTCAAATAGAGTTTATTAAAAAGCCTTCACCTTGAGGAGAAAGTGGCGCATCGCGTTGGATAGGGTGTGAATGCACTTCTGATTCAAAGCGGTCCTTCACTCTTGTTCTTGCCGGTGTCATTGATCGGATTAGACTTTACCAGGGATATCTGACCTCTTCATAATCCTTCAAAACGCCACCTCATCAGTCTGCTGCGCAGACAGCTTCTCCTCGAGGAGAAGCCATAAAGAGTGCATGAATTAATGGATGAGACCGGATTACGGCCTTCACATATAGTTTTATCCTTATATTTAAATATAAGAATTCCCTAGTATTGCTAACTGTCCAAAAACAGATTCATCAATAAATATCTACTGGGACTGGTCCGGGTGCCTGCACTCCATATGAATTTTTCGAGGTGTGTTCACACCATTATTTCTAATCCAAATTAGTGATTTCCTGCTGGCAAACGGGGGCTGTCCCAAAAGTGAGGGATAGCCCCTCTTTTCAATTCAGGAAAAGTGTGATTCAATAGGGGGTATGAAAAAACAAATCTTCAAACCCTACGAACAGAATCAACCAATGCTGCTTCCACCAAATCTTGAGGAGATGATCCCAAGAAAGCATTTAGTACGAGTTGTAGATGAAATCATTGAGCGCATCAATATCGAACCTCTCCTCCGCCAATATAAAGGAGGGGGAACAAGCGCCTATCACCCAAAGATGCTGGTGAAAGTCATCATTTATGCGTACACGCAACGCATATTTTCCTCAAGACAGATCGCCAAGGCATTAAGAGAAAATATCAATTTCATGTGGTTGAGCGGGATGAACCGGCCGGACCACCGAACGATCAACCGTTTTCGAGGGAAGATTATGAAAGCAGTGATCGATGAGGTATTTTATGCAGTGGTGGAGCAGTTGCTGGATCAGGGATATATCGATTTAGAAAAATACTTTGTAGATGGCACAAAACTGGAAGCCAACGCAAATAGATACAGTTTTGTGTGGCGGAAGAGCACTGAAAACTACAAAGCCAAATTGCAGGAAAAGGTACGCAAATTGCTGGATGAGATTGATGAGATGGAAGCTCAGGAAGAAGCAGAATACGGTGATCGGGATCTGGAAGAGGTTGGGGAAGGAAAAGAGATTGACTCTGAAAAACTGAAAGAGGTTGCGGAGAAGATCAATCAAAAGCTGAAGAAAGATCCCCAGAACAAGATTTTGAAGAAAGCCAAGCGAAGCCTGGAAAAAGACTTCATCCCAAGACAAGAGAAGTATGAAGAACAGGAAAAGACATTCAGGGGACGCAACAGCTACTCAAAGACAGATCAAGATGCGACATTCATGCGGATGAAAGAAGATTACATGCGCAATGGTCAATTGAAGGCTGGCTATAATATCCAGATGGGGACACAGAACCAATTTGTGATCGGCTATACGATTCATCAAAGAGCGGGGGATACAAGTTGTTTGAAACCGCACTTGGATCATCTCAAGGATTGGTTGGGAGAATATCCTGAAAGTTTGATTGCCGATGCGGGATACGGCAGTGAAGAAAACTATGCTTATCTAGAAGAGAATCATGTCGCTGCGTATGTGAAGTACAACACCTTTCATTATGAACAAAAACGTCGTTTCAAGAACAGAAAAACAAGATATCGCCCAGAAAACTTCAGATATCTTCCCGAAAGTGATCAATATGTATGCCCGCAGGGGAAACGATTGACCTATGAATTCACAAAAAAACATGTGACAGATAACGGATATGGATCCACTCGTCGGATCTATGGGGGAACATCTTGCCATGATTGTCCCGTGATGCAGGAATGTACGAAATCAAAATATCATCGCAGACTATGGGTGGGGGTTGAGTTGAATAAAATGAAGAAGACAGCGCATGATCGCCTTCTATCACCTAGGGGAATAGAGGTGCGTTCGCAACGTCCGATAGAGGTGGAGGCTGTATTTGGCAGGTTAAAACAGAATTGGGGGTTCAGAAGATTTATGCTGAGGGGTCTGGATAAAGTCAAGACAGAGTGGGGTATCCTCTGCATAGCCCATAATCTATCAAAAATGGCAGCCTAATCCCTGCTATTTTTTTTGTCCCTAACCCAAATTACTCAAAATTATCTTGGAAAGGTATTTTAAAGTGGAAGAAGGCTGCCTTTTTAGACAGCCCCTTTTTTTATTTGGATTGAAACAAAGGGTTTAACAAAACGCGGTGAAACCATTACATGTGTGTATCATGGTATAATCGTCAATGAAAATCTTTAACAATGACTAGATATTGCTTATTGGTTA
>SKPR01000155.1 GCA_007119455.1 Candidatus Brevefilum sp.
AACCCAGGATCTCCAGCCAGCCAGTCTCCTTGCACACCGGGCAGCCGTCGCCGCCGCACACAAAACAACCCACATCCATTTCAGCGCTGGGTTCGGTGAATGGGAAGTGTGAGGGACGCAGACGCGTGCGGGCATCCTTCCCGAATAAGCGTGTGGCGAAATCCTCCAGGGTACCCTTGAGCTCGGCAAAGGTAACTTTCTTACCGACGACCAGCACTTCCACCTGGGCAAACTCAATCTCGCTGCGCGCTGAGAGCTGCTCATAGCGCATGGTTGCCCCCGGCAGAATGGCCCGGATCGGCTCAGTGGCGCGCTCCCGCATCACCCGGATCTGCCCCGGTGAGGTATGCGTCCGAAGCAGAACACCATCGGTTTTAGTATAGAAGGTGTCCCACATATCCCGCGCTGGATGATGAGGCGGCATGTTCAGATAGGTGAAGTTGTAATCATCGGTCTCGACCTCAGGAGAGCGGTAGATCTGGAAGCCCATATCGCCAAAGATCCGATAGATCCGGCGGAGTACCTGGGTCAGGGGGTGCAGTCGGCCGCGATTAACCGGTCGCCCGGGCAGGGTGACATCCAGTTTTTCGGTGGTCAGCTCCTTTTCCAGCGCTTCCGCTTCCAGTGTCTGCCGTTTTTCTTCCAGGGCAGCTTCCAGGGCTTGCCGGGCTTCATTGGCCGCCTTTCCCATCACCGGCTTGAGTTCCCTGTCGAGTTTGCCCATGTTACTGAAAATAGCCATCACCGGTGAACTGCGCCCCAGATGAGCTACCCGCCAGGCTTCCAGAGCTTCTTCATCTGCCACATCAGCCAGGGTGGCCAGGGCATTTGATTTAATCTGTTCCAAATTTGCCAGTTCTTTTTCTTTATCGCTCATGTACATAATCCTTCCAAGGTTTCATTCTATCCTGATGATTTCTGGCCTTTAATCAAAAAAGCCCATCCTCAAAAAAGGACGGGGTTTCCGCGGTACCACCTTAATTGGCCCTGCAGGGATACTGCAAAGCCCACTTAATGCCAACGGCTTAATGTGCAATTGGCTGCCCGGATAACGACGGGCGGGCCGGCTCAGACTACCAGCATGGCCTTCACCTGAGCAGCTCGGGAGGGAACTTCAGTTGGGTTCAGCAGGGTTTGGGTCTCAGTCAAGCCCAAACCGCCCTGTCAACATCCACCAGCTTACTTTCCTCCGTCAGAGCTGATTCATATTGTTAATCTAATTATCCATGATTTACGGTCTCTGTCAAGCTGTCAAAGTGGCAACCAAAGAAAAGGCTGATGCTCACGGTTTCGCTTAAAGCTTTCATTCGCTTTTCAAGCAACCGGAGTTCTCTTAATGCCGTCTGACGGCTTTTAATAGGGAAAGATCACCGGTAAAAGTACCAGGCTGAGGGCAATCACAATCACAACGATTGGCAGACCAAACTTCACATAATCACCAAATCGATAACCCCCGGGGGTCATAACCATGGTATTGACGGGGTGTGCCAGGGGGCTCATAAATGATGAAGCCAGCGCATAGGCAACCCCCATTAAGAAGGCATAAGGTGATACACCCATATCCAGGGCGGCATTTAATGCGATGGGTGTCACAACCACAGCCAATACAGGCCCTGGCATTATCATTTTTCCGGCGATAATCAGCACCATCAAGCCAGCCAGGATAGCTGTAGGGCCAAATCCACCGATCCATCCAACCAGCCATTCACTGACTATAGCCGCTGCACCAGTTTCCTGAATGGCGATGCCCAATGGCAGCATGGCGGCAATGAGAAATATCGATTGCCAATCAATACTCTCATAGGCCTGGTCCATCTTCAATGATCCGCTCAATACCATTAAGGCGCTCCCAATCACGGCAGCCAGTGAAATCGGCAGCCCAGTCACGATGGCAACCAGCACGACCCCTGCCATAATCAGGGCTGCAATCGGGGCTTTAGCGAACAGCGGCTCTTCATGGAAATCCATCCGCAACACAAGAAAATCCTTCTCTTTGGCCATGATTCTGAGATTCTCTGGCGTCCCATAGCACAAGAGCGCATCCCCCCGCTGTAATTTGACATTTCCCAGATCACTGCGGATGACTTTGTCCCCTCTCAGGATTGCCAGCACTGAAACATGGAACTTCTCTCGAAAATGCGCTTCACGTAATGTTTTACCGAGCATGGATGAATACGGCGAAAGCATCACCTCAACGATTTGTACGGGGCCTCTGGTTAATTCTTCAAGATCAATATCCGCCTCACGTTCAGGGCATAAAGATTGGATACCCCTGACCACTTCAATATCCAGGGGACGCCCTTCAACAATCAGACGATCTCCTTCGTTTAATGTCGTTCCCGGTTCTGGCAGGTACCAATCCTGGCCATTACGCAATATTCTCAGAACAGTCAGTCCGTATGCTTCACCCAAACGGCTTTCAGCCAGGGTCTGGTCATGCAATAATGATCCCTCCGGAATGCGAATGGTTAACAAACGTTCATCGAGGGCATATTTCGAGGTATCCGCCAGGTCCAACCGGCAAAAGCCTGGTTGATCCTGTAAGGCCTGCAATTTTTCCTCCGGCCCCATCACTAGGAGGTAATCACCGGGATCAAGGATGATATTCTGCAGATTGGTTCGCCTGACAAAATCTTCATGCCGGATCGCTAGAACATTAACACCATAAGCCTGCCGCATATTTATTTCTCGTAGTGTTCTGCCCGTAAAAGGAGACCCCTCCTCAATCATGAATTCAACCAGCCTGACCCTGCCCTGAATTAATTTTTCAGCCATAGACTTGTGATTTTCCACCATAAACAATGGCGATTCACAGAGCGCTTCGATCCTATCAAGGCGGCCTAACACCAGCAAACGGTCGCCATCTTGCAGAACAGTATCCGTTTTAGCACGTACCCGCTGGCCGTCCTGTCGTTGAATGCTCAAAATCGTCATACCCAGGATGCGGCCAATGCGGCTTTCTGCAAGGGTTTTGCCAACCAGAGCGTTGCCCTCGGGAATAACAAGGGTCGCCAGGCGCTCCTGCAAGGCATACTGTTCATGGGTGAGATCACCATTGGTTGGATCATTGGCAGCCAATGGCCCCGGGGGGCGATGGTCTGGTAAGAACCGCCGCCCGATCAGAACCATGTATCCGACACTGATGACCAGTATCACCAACCCGCCTGGCGCAAAATCCATAATACCCAGGGGTGTCATGCCGGCATCACGCATGACATCCTGTACGATCAGGTTGGTGGCGGTTCCAATTAAGAGAATCAGACCGCCGTGTAAGGCACCATAAGCCATGGGCATCAATAACCGGGATGGAGAACGTCTGGTGCGTCGGGATATTTCCAGTGTGACGGGCAAGAACATGGCGGCCACACCAATATTGTTCATAATGGATGAAAGCAAAGCTGTCACCGACATCAGAACAGCGATCAACCGGCCTTCTCCCTCACCAGCTAACTTGAGCAGTTGTTTGCCAATTAAATGCGTGACACCCGTCCGAGAAAGCCCGGCCGACAGGATGAACATGGCCCACACGATGATGACGGCCGAGTTGCTGAAACCTGAGAGGGCCTGCGCGGGGGTGACCAGGCCGGTCAGTCCCAGGGCCGATAAAACAAGCAGCGCGGTCAGATCCATGCGCAGCCATCCTGTGGCAAACAGAATGATAGCAGCCAGCAGGATGATGACTATTATGATGATGTCAAACGGCATTGATAAACTTCATTCTCGATAAATACATACGACACGATTATACTCGGAGTTCGGTCAGCCCCCTAACTTGTTTTATTATAATGTAGAAAATTGGTAACCCCTCAGCATGCAAGGGAATATGGTAGTGTGGATCAGTAAGGAAAGATTAATGGCAACAACGTCAAGCTGAGGGCAAACACAATTATCACAATGGGCATCCCAAATTTGGCAAAATCCCCAAACCGGTACCCCCCCGGGGTCATCACCATGGCATTGACGGGGTGGGCCAGGGGGCTCATAAAGGATGCTGCCAGCGCATAAGCAACCCCCATCAGGAAGGCATAGGGTGAGATACCCATTTCCAGGGCAGCACTCACAGCAATGGGTGTAACGATAACGGCCAGGACAGCCCCTGGCATAACCATCATCCCGACTACAATCAACAACATTAAGCCCGCCAGGATAGCAGACGGCCCATACCCACCGATAAATCCAACCAGCCACTCACCTACCATCGCAGCTGCGCCAGTTTGCTGAATGGCAGTTCCCATCGGCAACATCGCAGCCATTAAGAAGATTGACCGCCAGTCAATGCTTTCATAGGCCTGATCCATCTTCAAAGAACCGCTCAATACCATTAGCGCACTCCCCCCAATAGCAGTCAGAGATATTGGCAACCCGGTCAGGATGGCAACCAGCACAACACCAGCCATGATCAGTGCCGCTATTGGGGCTTTCTTGAAAAGGGGCTCATCATAAAGTTCCATTTGCAGTACCAGAAAATCCCGTTCTCGGGTCATAATTTTAAGGTTTTCGGCAGTTCCAAAACATAAGAGGGCATCGCCGCGTTTCAGTTTAATGTTGCCAAGATCACTACGGATAGCCTTATCTCCGCGCAGGATTGCCAGCACAGAAGCACGATATTTCTCACGAAAATGGATTTCGCGCAAGGTTTTACCCACCATGGATGAATAGGGAGAGAGCATCACCTCCACAATCTGAACGGGACCTTTGGTTAATTCTTCCAGGTCAATATCTACCTCACGCTCAGGGCATAAGGATTGCAAACCCCTGACGACATCAATATCCAATGGACGGCCTTCGACAATCAGCCGATCACCTGCCGTTAATCGGGTTTCCTGACCTGGTAAATGCCAATCCTGTCCATCTCGCAGAATTCTCAAGACGGTTAACCCATAAGCCTCACCTAAACGGCTTTCGGCCAAAGTCTGACCATCCAAAAATGAGCCTTCTGGCACACGGATTGTCAATAAGCGTTCATCCAGGGCATATTTCGAAGTATCAGCCAACGCTAACCTGCGGTAACCAGGTTCGTCCTCAAACGCCTTAAGGTTCTCATCCGGCCCCATCACCAGCAGACGATCACCAGGTGTAAGCGAAATATTTTGTAAGTTGGTTCGTTGCACTGCATCTGTCTGGCGTAAGGCCAGCACATTAACGCCATAAGCCTGGCGCATATTGATCTCTTGTAACGTTTTATTTTTGAAGGGTGAGTCTTTCTCAATTCTAAACTCTGCCAGGCCAACCTGACCTTGCATTAATTTTTCAGCCACTGGCCTGTTGTTTTCCACCGTAAACAACGGCCTCTCACAAATTTGCTCGATCTGGTCAAGGCGACCCAGCACCAGCAAGCGATCACCATCTTCAATAAAAGTGTCCGTTTTAGCCCGTACCCGCTGACCATCCTGCCGTTGAATGCTCAAAATAGTCAGACCCAAGATGCGACCAATCCGACTTTCGGTCAGGGTTTTCCCAACCAGCGGGTTGCCTTCGGGGACAACCAGCGTCGCCAGGCGTTCCTGTAAAGCATACTCCTCATGGGTGACATCACCATTAGCAGCGGAAGATGCTGCCAATGGCCCCGGCGGGGTATTATCGGGCAGAAATCGCCGTCCGATCAGAACCATATAACCTACACTGATTATCAAAATCACCAGCCCGCCGGGTGCAAAATCCAATATGCCCAAGGGTGTAATGCCGGCATCACGCATCACATCCCTCACGATCAGGTTGGTAGCCGTCCCAATCAACAGGATCAATCCACCATGCAGTGAGCCATAGGCCATCGGCAACAACAGTCGCGAAGGGGGCCGTTTGGTTCGTCGGGCAATTTCCATCGTGATCGGCAGGAACATGGCCGCCACCCCGACATTGTTCATGATCGATGACAACAGGGCGGTGACCGACATGAGTACAGCGATCAAACGGCCTTCTCCCTCACCGGCCAGTTTGAGCAAGCGGTTACCAATCAAATTCGTCACACCTGTCCGTGAAAGACCGGCCGATAGGATGAACATGGCCCACACGATGATCACAGCAGGGTTGCTAAAACCGGCAAGTGCCTGAGTGGGCGAAACCAGACCAGTGACTCCCAGCGCGAAAAGGACAAGCAGTGCTGTCAGGTCAATCCGGATCAGTCCGGTGGCAAACATGACAATGGCAGCAAGGAGAATGATGGATAAAATGATTATGTCAAGCGGCATAGGAATACGGTCGATTCAGGTTCCACATACTCCTCGATTATACTCAAAGTTTTTCAATTCCCCTAATCATTTATGAAAATTTTGGATGGGTCCTCTCATCCATTTAGGGTTTGAGAGAACACCTCTTCTCATCTAATGTGCGGCGAAAAATTTTAGGACTTTATCGTCCTGGTTGCAGGCAAGGGCTCGGGAATTGATCCGGACTATCATTGGTATAATTCAAGCGTTGTAACTACTCAGCATGCATGGGAATATCGGAGAGTGGGGCGGCGAAGCCACCACACCACACCCCCCAGCCTTCAGCAGCAGAACGGCCTGAGCAGTTACCAAGCGTTAATGAAATTGAAGGTCATGGGATTCATGAAAATCGGGTCTTTCGAATTCAACCTTAGAGAGCTTGCCGGCGCAATGGGGGATTATGGTGTCCTGATACCCCTGGCGGTTGGCTATCTCACTGTGGTCGGACTTAATCCATCCGGTTTTTTTGTGATGATGGGCCTGGCCTGCATTGTCACCGGCCTGGTTTTTAAACTGCCAATGCCCATTCAACCCATGAAAGTACTGGCGGTCATAGCCATTTCCCAGGCCTGGGCGCCTTCTCTGGTCTATGCTGCCGGATTTGCGGAAGGCCTGATCTGGTTGTTTTTTGGCCTGACAAACCTGGTGAAATGGGTGGCAAAGATCACGCCCAAGCCGGTGGTATGGGGAATTCAGATCGCCCTGGGCATCATGCTCGCCATCCGGGCGGTTGAAATGATCTCAACGGCCTGGGTTCTGGGCATCGTGTCGGTCGCCATCATCCTGCTTCTGCGCAAGTTCCCTTACATCCCGGCACCACTGGTTCTGGTCATTTTGGGTGTGGCGATCGTGTTTGTCAACGGTGATGTCGATGGAATTTCGCCCCCCGTCCTGACTCTGCCCGAATTAACTGGCTTTCGCCTGGAAGAGATCTGGCAGGCGTTGGTGCTGGCCGGGTTTGCGCAAATCCCCCTCACGGTCACCAATGCTACGATTGCTGTAGCCGCATTGATCAAAACTTATTTTCCTGATAAAGAAGTGACAACCCGGCAGCTCTCATTGAGTCATGGCTTTATGAACATGGTCGTGCCCTTTTTTGGGGGTATACCGATGTGCCATGGCGCCGGCGGTTTGGCCGGGCAATATTATTTTGGCGCACGCACAGGGGGAACCAAGATCATCGAAGGCAGCATTTATATCATTTTGGGGTTATTATTTGCCACGACATTCACGGATATTTTTGCCGTTTTCCCGATGGCAATCCTGGGGTCCATGCTGCTGCTGGTGGGTTTTGAATTGATCAAATTTGTGAAAAATCTGCAGTTTGACCTGGAATTAATCCCGGTTGCACTGACCATTGTCCTGACATTGCTGACGAATATGGCTGTGGGTTTTGCGATCGGACTCATCAGCCACCATCTGATCAAGCACTTCCGCAGGGGTCAAGGGCATGGAGAAGAAAACCAGGATTCCGAAGGATAATTAAATCCAGAATCCGATGATGGGATTATTGAAAAAGGGGCCTCCGAAATCGGAGGCCCCTTTCCGTCTGACTCCCCTTACACAGACGGCATGAAGGGTCGCACAAATGGCGATGTTTCGCCACGGCGCATGAAGTGACCCGATGGCCCTTCACCCAGGAACTCAGAGAACCAGGATTCGTGCTCAATTTCTTCGTTGAGGATGGCCAGGGCCAATGCATAGGTGCGGTGATCCTTACCGGCTGTGAGGTTACAGATCTCGGAATAACCCCGGACGGCGCACCGTTCAGCTTCCACCAGGACTTTCAGAATCGCTCTGACATCGCTGATGTCATCGGGCAGCCTGGCTGGCGGGCAGGCTGAGATATCGTGGAACTCACGCATATCATCAGGGAGCTTGCCACCCAGCTCATAGATGCGGGGAACCAGGGCTTCGAAGTGATTGCGGTCTTCAATGCGGGCGGCTTCCGCGATCTCCTTGATCCCCTCACCTTCCAAACCGATCAGGTTGGCGCGCAGGATGGTGTAGTAATAGAAGGTTGTCAGCTCTGCTGCCGCATTCTTCACCAGCATTTCCACCAGTTCATCCACATCGATACCGGTTTTTTCTACCATTTCACGTGCTACTTTAGCCATTTCATTTTCCTTTCTTAATATAGGGATTGATTAAATAGATCAGCATTATCTTATATGCCATAAGACCTCAAAACAAAAACCCTTTACTGACAATCTGGGCAAATTCCATAAAAAGTAACCTGGATACGTTCAACCTTGAAACCCGATACATTTTCAGGCGCCAGTGTTAAAGGTTCATCATCATGCAGGAGATCGATTAATTTCTGGCATGAGCGGCAATACATGTGATGGTGGGGGGAAGTCTCCGGGTCGTATCTGGTCCCCCCTTCGCGGGTATTTTCAACGATCTCAAGTTCTCCCAAAGCCACCAGCTCGTTGACTGTATTGTAAACCGTGGAGCGTGACACTTCCGGCATATGAGACCGGACACTTTGGTAGAGTTCATCCACTGTGGGGTGAGAACCATCGCCAGAAAGGATTTCAAAAATCAGCCTGCGTTGCGGCGTGATCCGCATGCCCTTTTGGCGGTAAAGATCGATTAATTTTTCGGGTGATTGCATCAACTATCCGTTAGATTAGAATATTTCCTTATTGATAATAATTCTAAATAGTTTTTGCCAAAATGTCAAGGACACACATATTTAGACATTAATTAGCTGTTGTTTCTTCCCGGGATACCCAGGTGACACGATACACATTGTGGTTAAGCAATAAGGCAGGTTCTTAATACGAACCCGCCTTGATATGTCTGGTTATTGATAATGCTTATTCAATAACCCTGAGGGTGCTGGGGATATCTATCCGCTTAAGTTTACGAGCATTGATGATCGGGGTGATCGATACTAAAACGACACCCAGAACCACCGCAGCAATAATTGAGAAAGGACTGATGTTGATTAATAATTCCATTTCTTCTATCATCGTCTCCATGCGGGTCAGCATCATTTGCTTCAGCACCCACCAGCCCAAAAAACCACCGGTGACCGTTCCAATCAATCCCAGAATCAGGTTCTCACCGATTTCAGAAAATACCACTTTTCGAATGCCCACACCATATGCGAACATGGTAGCAACCTCGCGTTTACGGTCGTCGATGTTGATGCTGGTTGAATTATAGGCAATCAAAAATGCAATCAGCAGACCCACAATCTGCATAACCCGCAATACGCCCACAAACATCACAAGAAGCTCATCCATAAAATCCAGCATTGTCGATGTAGCATTGATTGTCAGTATTCCTGGTTGATAAAAAAGGTCAGCTCGAATGTCATCTACACGAACACCTGGCGCAGGGTTGACGACAATCATATTGGTCGTCCGGGATAAACCGGTAAATTCAGCATCATCCAGGGCCAGATAACTCAGTCCCCTGATCGGGCTGTCATGGATCCCGATCAATTGGACTTCGGTTTCTTCAGTACGGAATGAAAATAAACCTTCTTGAAAAGGATGTTCGAGGACCAGTACATCGCCTACATCAAGGCCAAGATCACGGGCTGCCCGATTTGAGAGAATAATGCCCGGGAACTCCCCTGAACCAGACAATGTACCTCTTAGCAAATTCGGCACCCAAATCTGGCTATTGATCGGGAAATACTCCAGCATGGTTTCAATTTCTTGTTCACCCTGGCGGAGATGTCCGCCAAGCCGAAGCCAGGGCTCCATTGTTGATACCATCAACTGCCCATCCGCAGTCTCCAGATTTTGCAGATCATCAACCTGCTCGTGATCCACTGGATAGAAAAAATCCAGGATGATGACCAATCGTTCCGGACTGCGGTAAAGCATTGATGTTCGCATCTGGTCAAGAGTCCCAAGGAATGAGTCAAGAAATCCTGTGAACATAAACAACAGTGCAATGGCCATGGCAATTCCAGCGATTGTTAAAAGTGAGCGTTTGGGAGACCGCAAAATATTCTTGAGCGGTAATTGAGAGAAGGTGTTCCCAGGCAAACGTGCGCCTTTCAACCAGCGATTTAATCCGCTGTCTTTGGCTGCCAGGTGTCCCTGAAGCGTTTCTAGCGGCTCCTTCCGTACAGCCTGAATCACCGGGATGAATGTGGATAATAAGGGCAATAAGATACCCAGAGCTGCTGCTATGAGAAAACTTGGCGGATGCAATAAACTACCGGCGTAAAAAGGTAAAGGCGCCATTTCCACCATCAAATTCCCAAATAATTGAGTAAATACATAACCTAAAGGAATACCCAAAAGAAGACCAAAAAACGCGATCTGCAGTCCCACCAGTAGCGGGCGCAAGGCCAGTTTCCAACGCGGCAACCCCAGCGCCATGCCAATCCCGATTTGGCGTTGTTGTGATTCCACCAGGCGCCCGGCCAGATTATAAGCTGCCAGACTGGCACCAATCAGAAAAAACACCGCGATCATGTTGAGCATTTCCTGGTCTTCGACAGCGTCCTCATACATCATCACCCGCGCCGGGTTGTCTTCTCCCCTCGTGAGGAAGATACCAATCTGTGGAAATGCTGCAGACATTTGTTCAAATATTTCTTCCTCAATCTGGACATGATCAACACCTTCTGCTAGCTGTATCAAAATTTCATTGACCTGGTTGTCATAGCCATAAATCGCCTGGGCCTCAGGCAGGGCCATATATACAATAGCCATACTCGACTCCCCCAGCATATCAAACCCGGTTTGCTCCGGGGGCATGACCATAAAATATTCCGGAGTGACACCAAACCCAACAGCGGTCAATTCCTCACCGCCCATCAATTGCACCCTGTTGCCCGGTTGAAGATCGTAATGTCTGGAAAATTTCGTTTCCAGAACAACTACCCCTACCTCATTGGGATGTTGAAGGCGGCCCTGGTCAATGTGAATTCTTTCGATTTGGGGACCGCCCTGGCTGAAATCCACGCCAATCACTCGCCCGGAGACGAGGATGGTCTGCTCCCCCTGCGAAGCATCAACCATCGTATCCATCACCAGGCGTGGTTCAACGGCTGCCAGTCCTTCGATATCCTCTAATACGGCCAGTGCCTGTGATTGGGGCAGCAAACTACCGGTTGTCAGGCTGATTTTAAGGTCATGCAGCGCCAATGACTCATAACTGAGATCCATCGAGGCGATCCGCCAGGTCTCCTGTCCTCCCAAGCCGGCAAAAATGCCGGTTGCCAAGGCAATAATGAAAGCAATAGCCGCCACCTGGGTCCAGCGTGTTCGTAAATCTCGCCAAGCCCAGCGAAGCCAAAAAAATAGCTTTTTCATTTTGACAACTCCTTTACCAATGCAGGTCCGAAATATCTGCGCGACCGCCTTTTGGGTCACCATCGCTGACAATTTCACCGCTACTCAATTCAACAACCCGATCTGCAACCCGGGAAATTTCCCGGTTATGGGTCACTACCAGGACGGTTTTATCAGCCTTTATTTGCGATTCCAGCAATTTTAAGATCTGGATTCCCGTTCGAAAATCCAGTTCACCGGTAGGCTCATCAGCCAACAAGACAGGATTACCTGTTGCCAGCGCACGAGCAATGGCCACACGCTGCTGTTCACCACCAGAAAGCTCATGGGGAAAATGATCGATTCTCTGACTGAGGCCGACATCATCCAGGCACTGTTTTGCAACCGCAAGCGCATCTGAAATCCCCTTCATATCGGCGGCGAAACGAACATTTTCAAGGGCTGTCAAAGATGGAAAGAGATTGAATGATTGGAAAATAAACCCGATCGTTTCTCGTCTGAAAGCAAATTTGTCGATACTTCCAGAACTGGTAAGCTGGCGATGACTGACCGTCACCGAACCACTGGTTGGCGTATCCAATCCCCCAATCATATTGAGGAGTGTGGTTTTACCACTGCCAGATGGACCGAGCACGACAACAAACTCGCCGCGCTCAATTCCCAGTGTTACGCCAAGCAAGGCATTGACGCTGACCGGGCCCATTTCATAACTTTTCGTTACATTGTCTAGTTTGATCATTAGATTGCCTTTCACTCTCTAAATCAGGGTTAATCACGTAATACATCCATCAGGTGATGTGCAAACAACCGATTAAATGACACAATAAAATGGCTTTTCAGGTCCTTTTCAGGAATCTGGTAATGAGCCGCCCATTGATTTCCAATCGCAATCACCATTAGAAATGGAAGGAGTCCATAAAAAAATGAGGTCAACCCCAACAGGATTGCCTGATCATTATTCCGATCTGTCAATTCAGGAGGCAGGTATTCAACGAGGATCGAATCGAAAAATTTATAGATCATGTCAAGCTGGTCTTCATCATTCAATAATTCGAACAATATTACCCGAATCAAGTCATGTCGCTCCTGAAGAAATTCCCAGGCCCACTCGGCGAGATACAGCAGCTCTTCATCCGTGGTGGGAAAGGTCCGATCTGCAAAAAATTCTTTCTTGATCTGGGCTGCATCAGTGACAAACTGATCCAGCACCGAATGTAATAATGACTCCTTGCTCTGGAAATAACGATAGATCAGGGCAACATTGATATTGGCTGAATCTGCGATATCAGCAACATTCGCAGCCGCAAAACCATTGTGTGCGAAAACCTCAGTTGCTGCTTTTAATATCTTGCTCTTGGTTTCTTCTGAGCTCATATCACCTCGTAATGTAAATAAATATTTACTTACATAATAATATATATATATTGGAATGTCAAGGGATATATTCAAATTCTGTAAATAAAGATGCTAATCTGTTATCTGACTTTGTAATTTGTTCATTCCAAAAATATTTTGTTTTATCTTACCCATCAACTATAATAAAAACACACGAAAATCAAATTTTTTTGATAAACTATAATTAATAGAGAAAATCAGGGAGCGATTATGAAAAATTCTGAAAAAATGGTTCGTGAATTGCTCGCAACAGCTGAAATCGAGGTGAATGGCGATCAGCCATGGGATATCCAGGTGCATGATGACCGCCTGTATGGCCGCCTTCTTCGGGATGCCTCACTAGGGTTGGGCGAATCCTATATGGATTGCTGGTGGGATTGTGAAGCCATTGATGTTTTTATTGATCGGGTCTTGCGGGCGAAAATACGCAAAAAAGTTGAGAAGAACCTCCGGTTAGCCCTGCATGTTTTGCAAGCGAAACTCTTCAATCGCCAATCCAGCTCCAGAGCAAAGGAAGTTGCTGAGCGCCACTACGACCTGGGCAATGACCTCTACCGGGCGATGCTCGATAAACGCCTGAATTACACCTGCGCCTACTGGAAAGATGCTGATAACCTGGACGATGCCCAGGAAGCCAAACTCGATCTGGTTTGCTGTAAGATTGGGGCCAAACCGGGCATGCAAATTCTTGAACTGGGCTGCGGATGGGGAAGTTTCGCCAGGTACGCTGCGGAGAAGTATGGGGCATCGGTAGTGGGGGTTAATATTTCCAAAGAACAGGTTGCTTTGGGCCGTGAGCTGTGCGAGGGCTTACCGGTGGAACTGCGCTTGCAGGATTACCGCAACGTAGAAGGTCAATATGATGCCGTGATCTCAATTGGTGTGATGGAACATGTCGGTTATAAGAACTACCGCACTTATATGAAAGTTGTTGACCGCTGCTTGAAGCCGGATGGGGTGGCCTTTGTTCATACCATCGGGACCAATATCAGCCGGACCACGGGTGAACCCTGGACCGATAAATACATCTTCCCCAATGGCATGCTCCCCTCCATCACCCAGCTGGGGAAGGCCATGGAAGGTTTATTTGTGATGGAAGACTGGCACAATATCGGGCCGAATTACGACCCCACCCTGATGGCCTGGCACGCCAACTTCAGCAAAGCCTGGCCGGAGCTCAAGGAAAAATACGGCGAGCGCTTCCGACGGATGTGGGAATACTATCTTCTGAGCAGTGCTGGCGGTTTCCGCTCCCGATCGCAACAACTATGGCAGATCGTCTTCACCCGAGAGGGTACCATGCAGCCCGATTGCCGGATATCATAGGCTATGACGATGATTGAAACCGATGTTCTGATTGTGGGCGGGGGGCCGGCTGGCTCGGCCTGCGCCTGGCGATTAAACCAGCATCACCACAAAGCCCTGATCCTGGATCAGGCTAACTTCCCCCGGGTCAAGCCCTGTGCGGGATGGATCACACCAGCCGTCTTCCGACACCTGGGGATTACGCCCGATGACTATCCCTATGGCTTGACCCGGTTTTCATCGTTTAAAATTTCGTTGAAGGGATTCCGCTTCACCCTGCCCACCCACCAGTATGCCATCCGCAGAATTGAGTTTGATGCCTGGTTACTTGAGAGAGCCGGAACAGAATTTAACAACCATCGTGTAAAAAATATTGAGATCGTCGATGGACGCTATATCGTGGATGACCAGTTCTCCGCCCATTACCTGGTTGGGGCCGGGGGCACCCACTGTCCGGTACGTCGGATGTTATTCAACCCGGATAAAGCCTTAAAGAAAGACGGCTTAATCGTGGCCAAAGAAGAAGAGTTTGCCTATTCTTATCACGACGACCGCTGCTACTTATGGTTTTTTGAAGATAAGCTGCCGGGTTATGCCTGGTACGTCCCCAAAGCAGAGGGATACCTCAATGTCGGGATCGGTGGCAGCGCGCAAGGTCTCAAAGATCGCAAGGTCACCTTAAACGAACATTGGGACCTGCTGCTTGAGAAACTTGAAGACGAAGGGTTGGTTACCGGTCACGACTTTAAACCGGATGGGCACAGCTATTACCTGCGATCAAAATCTCCTCAGTTTCGCCAGGGAAATGCTTTTTTGGTTGGCGATGCGCTGGGCCTGGCCACCCGGGATATGGGGGAGGGGATCGGCGCGGCTATTCAGTCCGGCATTTTGGCAGCGGATGCGATTGCCAATCACAACTCGTATGCGATTAACTCAATACCCCGGTTTTCATTCCCATCGCTGATCGGCCTGCGGAAGTAAACCAGCAGGATTCAGAGATCAACCGCCTGCTTGCAGTTCCCTCGATTTGACAAATTTTAAAATATGTCTTATACTATACCCCAGTATAGCATTCAAGGAGGATGTTGTTTAAATGCCCATCTACGAATACCAGTGTTCCGATTGCGGGGATGCCTTTGAGAAACTGATCCGCTTTTCTGATCCCAACCAGGATACGCCCGGTTGCCCCACCTGCCAATCGAATAACACCCATAAGAAACTATCCGCCATAGCGGCCATCCACATTGGCAACCAATCGGGCGCGGCATCATCCAGCTGCGGAACTTCAGGCCCCTTCCGCTGAGCGGGTTAAGCCCACCAGGCCGGCGGCCTGAAAAGAGAAAGCACATGTTAAAAATAAAAGATCCCGTCCTCAAAAACCAGATCATCCAACGCCTTTCCCGGGTCGAGGGACAGCTACGGGGCGTTCAAAAAATGATCGACGAAGACCGCGACTGTAAAGAAATTGTCCAGCAGCTGCTCGCCATCCGCTCAGCAGTGCAATCAGCCAGCCTGACCTTCATACAGGATGTTGCCAGCGAATGCCTGCTCGATTTAGAACAGGGCGGCAACCTGGATGATCAGCGCCAAAAAATGAATGATCTGATCCAATTAATGGGAAAGCTATCATCATAGCGCAATAACATACTTTAGGAGGAAAAAAATGGCAGCAGATACGATATTACGATGGATACCCGGGGGGAAGACCTTTGTCACCACCGACTCAACCGGCCATTCGATGGTCATGTCCACCCCGGATGAAAATACCGGGATGAAGCCATCCGAGTTGCTTCTTTCTGCCCTGGCCGGATGCACCTCGGTGGATGTGGTCGATATCCTTGCCAAAAAACGCACCCCTCTGACATCACTGCAAATCGAGGTCAGCGCCGAACAGGACCCTGACCCTCCCTGGACTTTTAGAAAATTTCATATGCACTTTATCGTGCAGGGCGAAGGTTTGACAGATAAAAACGTCGAACAGGCGATTGAGCTATCTGAGATGAAATATTGCTCAGTCGCTGCCACAATAAGAGTTGCAGCGGAAATCACCACCAGTTTCGAGATCCTGCCAGCGGATTAATCGCAGCTTTTTTATTGGATCCAATTAAACCGTTGGGGGAGTTTAATCCCCGCGCGTTCCCGGAGTGCTTCAGCATGCCGCCGGGCTGAGGCTAAAACATCATCTTCATCAACTGTTTTGATCACGCGGTCGTACATAATCCAGTTGCCATCCACCATGACGCTCTCAATATTGTCAGCCCGCAGGGACGAGACCATACTGGCGACCGGATCATGGATGGGTAGCATGGTAGCTGAGTTGGGGTTAACCACCACCAGATCGGCCTTTTTACCAACCTCAAGCGAACCGATTTTGTCCTCCATCAGCAAACCCCGGGCACCATCACAGGTTACCATGGCCAGGACATTTTCAGCAGGCATGGCGGTTGGATCGAGCATGCGCCCCTTGTGGATCAGCGACGTTAACCACATTTCATCGACAAGGGTCATGCGATTGTTGGTCGGCGCGCCATCCGTGCCGAGGGTCACGCAGACACCCGCCGCAATCATCTCTGGAATTTTGGGGAAGCCCAGAACACGCATGGCCGCCGCCGGGCAGTGTGAGACCTTGACATCCCGCTCAGCAAATATCCCAATTTCCTCTTGATCAAGCCAGACCGAATGGACGGCCAGAAAATTCTTGTCGAGCACCCCCAAGTTTTCCAGGTGGGTGACTGTGCTTGCGCCGCGTGTTCGCCGGGCAAATTCAATTTCTTCTTTAACCTCAGCCACGTGCATATGCACCCCAACCCCCAGGTCGTCAGCCAGTTGCTTGGTGCGTATGATCAGGTCATCGGAGTTATTGAAGATGGTTCGCAAGCCAAGCCAGACCTGGATCCGCCCATCAGCACGGCCCTGCCATTGATCATAAATCGCCAACTGGCGGTCGAGGGCTTCATCGGTTGAATCCTGCCAGGCTGGTGGCAGACCCTCACCCATATCCATCGTGGAACGGGCCAGGATGCCCCGCAAGCCCAATTTGGATATGGCCTGCCCCATCCCATCAACATGCTGCCCGCCTGGCTCTGCCAAACAGGTCACCCCGCTGCGGATCAATTCTATCCCGCATAAAAGCGAGCTGATGTAGCTGTCCGATTCGGTCATGTTGCTCTCATAGGGCCAGATCCGGTCATGCAGCCAGGTCAGCAAATCGACATCGTCAGCCAGCCCCCGGGCCAGTTGTTGCGAGAGGTGAACATGGGTGTTGATCAGACCAGGTAATACCCAACGGCCTTGAAAATCCAGCAACTGCACATCGGGGCCAGACTGCACTGTGGATAGCAAGTTTTCACTGGGCCCAACATTGAGAATACGATCATCATCGATCAAGACCGCGCCATTGTCATAAACTCGCCTTTGGGCATCCATCGTCAATATACCGGTATTGAATAATAAGGTTTTGGTCATGGGTCCTCCGGATAACGCTTATCTTTTACTACAACCGATCATCAAAGCCTGATCTCCGCAATGGTGGCTCACACACAGTATGATCATTCATTAAGTCATGACGAAAATTTTATCAAATACACACTATCTTTTTAGGAAATCGCCTCAATTTTCATTGGCATACCATTAGCCGGACGCATTGTGACCAGGGCTTCGACCGCCACCCGGGTATCAGGTGGGAGTTTCAGAGAAAATCGGCGTGCCACCATAGCCAGGATCAGGGTTGCTTCTACCTCAGCAAAGCGGTTGCCAATGCACAAGCGCGGCCCGCCGCCAAAGGGGATAAAGCCAAAACGGTGACGTTCTCGATGGGAGTCTTCAGAAAACCGATCGGGGATAAATTGATCCGGTTCCGGCCAGATATCAGGCCGGCGATGCATGGTAAAGGGGCTGATAATTACCAGCCCGCCAGCCGTGATGGGGTAGCCGCCGACGACATCCGCATCTTTTGCCCGCCGAGTGATCAGCCAGGCTGGGGGGAAGAGCCGCAAAGCTTCATGATAGGCCTGCTGGGTATAGACCAGATTGGATACATCAGCGTAGACAGGCTCTCGGTTTCCCAGCATGTTAACCACTTCTTCCTGGAGCGACACCCGGACTTCTGGATGCCGGGCCAGAAGGTACCAGGCCCAGGTCAGGGAACTGGCTACAGTTTCATGTCCCGCGATCAGCATCGTTACCACTTCGTCCCGGACCTCCTGGCGTGAAAGGACTGGCTGGCCGGATTCATCCTGTGCGGCCAGCAACCTGCCCAGCAAATCATGGCCTGGGGTCGAGTTAGAACGACGATCAATCAGTTCGTTGACGGCCTGCTCAATGGTCGTCATCGCCTCTCTGAAAACCCGGTTCTCCCGAATGGGGAACCATCCAGGAATCATCATCAGTGTTCGTGTTTGAAAGATCAGGTAATCGAGGGCGTCCATGACCGCGCCTGTCAGGCGGTAAGTTTGATTTGAAAGATCCGCGCCAAACAACATCTTTGCGACAACGTCCAGGGTGCACTGCATCATCTCACGGTCAACATCGATCAGGCCTCCCCGCTGGTTGGCCTCCTCCCAACCCATCAACATGGATTCAACCGCGTCCACCACAATCGGCACGAGACCTTCAAGGGAATTTTTGCTGAAAGCGGGTTGGGCAATGCGCCTTTTTTGCAACCAGTCTTCCCCGCCTTCATTTGTGAGCAAACCCTTCCCGGTGATCCGGGAGAGGACGTTGTATTGAAAGGTGTTTTTATCATAATTGCGATGGTTCATCTGGAGAACATGCTGAACAGTATCCGGATGGTTGATAAAAAAGGCCTGGCGCCCGGGAATATCAAAATGGACCACATCGCCATATTCCTGGAATGCGGATAAAAGATATTCATGGGGTTGGTCGCGCAGATTGCGCAAACTGGATAATAGCTTCCAGGATCCGGGACCCGGTGGATTGGATAGTTTAGACTGCATTGATCCGTCCTCCTCAAAGGTAATTATAGACGAATTCGTTCAACCGATGAGCCCTGTTCGATCATTCAATCTCAGTGGGCTAGCAGTCAAAGGGAGATGTGGCTGAGCGATGTCTGTAAATTTCTTTTGATGCCGCAAGATTGTGTATTAAATCAAAACCAACTTGACATCGAACGTTTGTTCGTGTATGATTAGAGTGTAAAATAGCACAAATGAGCGACAGTTATTAAAGGAGCCTGATATGATGGCGAGAAGGAAAGCAGGGCTGGGTGAAAGGCATAAGAAAATTCTCAAATTTCTCGAGAAATTTCAAACTGAAAACGGTTACCCGCCATCCATCCGGGAAATTGGAGAAAACACCAATATCAGTTCAACCTCAGTTGTTAATTACTATCTGAACCAGCTGGAAGAGATGAATTTTATTGAGCGTGAGAGCAACGTCTCCCGTGGCATTCGCCTGGTTAAGACATTGGAAGGCAACCTCGTCAATGCAGCCCAGGCTATCACCGAAATGTTCAGTGTTCCGGTTATCGGACGGATTGTGGCTGGTGAACCCGTACCGGTCCCCTCTTCTGACTTTAATTATTACGACCAGGAAACTGGGATTGATATCGCCCGCAGCCTGCTGCCCCCGCGCGAAAAGACCAGCGACCTGTTTGCCCTTGAAGTCCAGGGCGACTCAATGATTGATGCCATGGTCAATGACGGCGATATCGTGGTGATGCGGCCTGTCAGCCAGGCCAACAACGGTGAAATGGTTGCCGTATGGCTGGCGGACCGTGATGAAACCACCCTCAAGTACTTTTATCTGGAAGATGGGCATGTGCGCCTCCAACCGGCTAACCCGCAGATGAAACCCATCATTATCGACAACCCGGCTCAGGTACAGGTTCAGGGCAAAGTGGTACTGGTCATCCGCCGGATGGAAGGCGCCTGATCTGCGCTCAGACAGGTCTGCTGCTGAAGGTTGGAGGGCCCATAGTCTCTTGTATTTTGAGTAATTACAAAATCAAAAAATTAAATGATGTAAAAAGGCTGCCCCGTAATTGAGGCAGCCTCTTTTTTACCAAAACCAGGTCGTGCTTATTTGAGTTCGACTTCTGCGCCGGCGGCCTCGAGTTTCTCTTTGGCGTCCTCGGCAATTTCCTTACCCACAGCTTCGAGAACCTTGGAATCCGGTGTTTCAGCCATATTCTTGGCGTCAACCAGGCCCAGGTTGGTGAGCTGACGGATAACCTTGATGGTCTCAATCTTTTTCGGGCCCGGGCCCTTGATGATGACATCAAATTCGGATTGTTCTTCTGCAGCTTCTTCTTCAGCAGCAGCGGGGGCAGCAGCCATTGCAGCAACGGGCGCAGCAGCAGAAACACCCCATTTTTCTTCCAACATCTTGACGAGTTCAGCAGCTTCTAAAACGGTCAGCTCGCTCAATTCATCCATTAATTTTTCTAAATCAGCCATTTCGTTAATCTCCTAAATTTCATTATAAGTAATTTTTCAAGGTGCAAAAGGCACCTACGTTGTTATTCGACAAATATTCCAGGCGCCAGATCAGGCAGCCTGCCCTTCTTCTGAGAAGGCTTTGACAACCGCCGCCATCGATCGTGCGGGTTCTGCCAAAGTGCGGACAAGCTTGGTCGCAGAGGCCATAATTGTGCCCAACATGATCCCACGCATAACGGGCAGCGTCGGCAATTCAGCCAGTGCTTTAACATCTTCCGGGCGAAGGGCTTTTTTGTCCATAAAACCGAGTCGAATATCAAAAACATTGGTCTTTGATATCTCAGTTATGACTTTAGCCACTTCGGGAGCATTGCTGAATGCAAAACCGATCAGGTTGTTCTCTTCCCAGAAGCCTTCTTCATAATCCAGCCCCATATCGTTCATGACCAACCGGAACAGCCGGTTTTTCACCACGTGGATTTCACCGTCAACCTCGCGCATCTTTTCACGCGCCTGGTCAATGGCTGGCATACCCATGTTTTGGTATGACATAATGAAGAATGCATTGCTATTGTCGACCCATGACTTATATTGCTCGACCATCGCTTCTTTTTCTTTACGAGTAAACGCCAATGTGTTCACCTCCTTAAGGTTTTGGTATTTTTAAAACTTGAAGTCTTTACCTCATTGATCCGCTGAGGCAAAGACTTCGGTGGATGACGTGTTTCACGTCGTACTTTCAATTTCTGCCTTCACCTCGGCGGGATATTAAGCGCATTTTTGCGCACCTGCTTTCTTCAGCGAAGAAATTTGGTTTATTCAATTGTTGGTTCAGCGCCAGGTATTATAGCACATAACCCTTAATTTACAAAGTCAATGATGATGCATATGGATCCACTTTAATACCCGGACCCATGGATGAGGTTACAGTCACCCGGCGGATAAATGCACCGCTTGCGCCAGCAGGCCTGGCCTGCCTGACTGCTCTCATAAATGCCACCAGGTTCTCATGCAAATTTTCAACTGAGAAAGAAATCTTTCCAATCGGTACATGAATGTTGGCGGTCTTGTCCAACCGGAACTCAACCCGGCCAGCTTTGGCTTCCTCAATCGCTCCAGCGATATTATCGGCTTGAACAACCGTCCCAGCCTTGGGGTTGGGCATCAACCCCCGGGGGCCTAATACACGCCCCAAGCGGCCGACGGTACCCATCATATCCGGTGTGGCGATGGCTACATCAAAATCCGTCCAACCGTTCTGGATTTTCTCTACGATCTCGTCTGAATCAGCTACATGATCTGCGCCAGCCTGGCGGGCGGCTTCAGCGGCTTCACCCTGGGCAAAAACCAGAACCGTCACCTGCTTACCAAGGCCATTCGGCAAAACCACCACATCACGGATCTGCTGGTCAGCCTGACGGGGGTCAAGGCTGGTGCGTAAATGGACTTCAACTGTTTCATCGAAATTTACAAAACTGAGATCTTTCAGCAATTGTAAAGCTTCGAGCGGTTGGTAAAGGCTTTCGCGATCAACTTTTTCTCTTGCTTCTAAATATTTTCTACCATGACTTGCCATAAAAACTCCTTTGTGGTCCCAACGGGTTTTTCACCCTCCCACGAATGATCAATTAATCCTCAACAACAAGTATGCCCATATTATTGGCTGTGCCTTCGATCTGGCGCATGGCACCTTCAATATCAATGGCATTCAAATCATTGAACTTCTGCTCAGCAATTTCTCGGACCTGGCTGCGTGTCACCGTGCCAACTTTATCACGGTTGGGTTCACCCGAGCCCTTTTCCACACCAGCTGCTTTCGCCAATAAAATTGCAGCAGGTGGTGATTTCAGCTTGAAACGGAATGAACCATCCTGGAAAATGGTGATCTCCGCCGGAATAATTTCACCGGCCCGGGTTGCGGTACGGCTATTATAGTCCTTGCAGAACGCCATAATATTGACGCCATGCTGGGCAAGCGCCGGTCCAATCGGGGGCGCCGGGTTGGCTTTGCCAGCCTGGATCTGTAGGGTTATGATTGCTTTTACTTTCTTTGCCACTTATACACTCCTCTGTGGTTCTAACGGGCATCGCCCTCCCACATCAATTAAATAAAACGATTACATTTTTTCGACTTGCAAAAAGTCCAATTCGACAGGGGTTGAACGACCAAAGAAATTGACCATCACCCGCACCTTCGATCGATCCATATCAATATCATCCACAACCCCATTAAAGTCATTGAAGGGGCCGTCAATGATACGCACCCGTTCACCGGGCTTATACGTAACTTTAATGGTCGGCGCTTCGGCTTCCATCCGGCGCAGAATCTGTGAGACCTCTTCTGGCCTCAGGGGGGTTGGATCATTGCCCATCCCCACAAAACCGGTCACACCCGGTGTGTTTCTGACCACATACCAGCTTTCTTCGCTCAGGACCATGTTGACCAGGACGTAACCCGGGAACACATGACGTTCAATCGACCGGCGCTTCCCATCCCGCACTTCAATTTCTTCCTGAGTCGGGATAACGACATCAAAGATCTTGTCTTTCATACCCATGGATTCGATACGCTGCTCAAGATTGTGTCGCACCTTGTTCTCATAGCCAGAATAACAATGGATAACGTACCAGCCCCGGTCGTCATCTGCTTCTTCTGGTTCTGCCCCCTCATCTTCAACATCAGCTTCTTCTGCTACCGTCTCATCCGGACTATCAATAGGCGATTCAACAGCATCCTCCGCTGGCGCGGATGTATCTTCCGTTTCAGAAACGGTTATTTCTTGTTCTTCTTCCGGAACTTGTGATTCATGATTCTCTTGTGCTGTCATATCTACCTTACCTGACTATCTGCCTTCAATAAAAGATGTTTTTTATGACCTTAGAGAGCAACCAGGAGTGTGATCAACTGTGAAAACAGAAAATCTAACAATCCCAAAATCATTGCCATCAGCGCCATCACCAACATCACCAGCTTGGTCATCTTCCAGGCCTCTTCAGAAGTCGGCCAGGTAACCTTGCGAAGTTCACCAATGGTTTCCCGCCAAAACCGCTGGATTTTCTGGAAAAACGTCAGCTTTTTTTTCTTTTTAGGCGACACAGAACACTCCTTGTCTACGTCCAAAACGCCGCCCTTATTAGACGGCGTTGAAAAATTCCAGGCAGGCCAGGCAGGAATCGAACCCGCAACCCCCGCTTTTGGAGAGCGGTGCTCTGCCAAATTGAGCTACTGGCCTGTGCATATCGTTAAGTCAGCCAAGAATCCTTCCGATAGCTCTTCCTCAACGACCTCATTTTACCTCACGATGCGCGGTATGTTGCCTGCATCGCGAACAGTACTTTTTCAACTCCAACCGGCCTGGATCATTACGACGGTTTTTCTCAGTCGTATAATTACGCTCCTGGCAATCCGTGCATTCCAGTGTTATGACCGGGCGGATACCTTTCTTTTTTGCCATGTCAATTTCATCATGGTTGCCTCAAAAATGAGGCAACCATGTCTTCCTTCCTTAAGTATGCTTACTCAATAATCTTGGAGATCACACCAGCGCCGACCGTCAGGCCGCCTTCGCGGATGGCGAACTTCGAACCGTTCTCCAGCGCCACCGGCACAATCAGTTCCACTTCCATTGTCACCCGGTCACCGGGCAACACCATCTCAATACCTTCAGGCAACGTCACCGTACCTGTCACATCCATCGTCCGGATGTAGAACTGCGGCCGATAACCGGTGAAGAACGCACTGTGACGCCCACCCTCTTCACGCGTCAGGATATAGACTTCACCCTCAA
>SKPR01000204.1 GCA_007119455.1 Candidatus Brevefilum sp.
GCAGGACTTTGCCAATCAGGCTGACGCCGATCAGGGGGCTGTCGATGTAGCTATCGCCAGTGATCAGGATGATATCCAGGCCTTGCCAGCCGAGGTGGGCAACTTCTTCACGTGTGGTTGGTAGATACATTCAGCAAAGCTTTCTAATAATCTCATTTGATTTTACCTCACGATATTCGGAAAACTCTGGTATCCACCAATATGAGAAAATTGATCGGGAAAACAGGGCTTAAGATAACCAGCTAGAAAGTGTAAATGAGTAGATATTAATATTAAAATCAAATAGAATGCCGTTATATTATGAATTATTAAAATTATAGGATCATTAATTAGCCAACTTTTTCCATCAACAAGTTTCCCAATCCCACCATGACACATCTCGGAAACTAACTAACTTCACATTTATTTAAGGTTTAATGTCAGAGCAAGGATGTGTTGCATTCAATTAATCAAATGGAAAAAATTGAAGTAAGGAGCACAAAATGAAAAAAATAAATTCTATCACTTTTGGGTTGACAATGATTTTAGTTCTGCTGTTGTCAGCTTGCGGGCTGTTGGACGCAGAAGGGCCAACGATTATTGGCTCTAACGAAGTTTCAGTGGGACAAACTTTTACACTAATTGCCATCACGCCGGCTACTGGAGATCAGGAAATCGATGCTGAAGGTTGGACCTGGGACAATGTTGAATATCCAGCCAGTGGGCAAATATTTCAAGCCTCTGAAGACGAATGGGTGGTCATCAGCATGATCAATCTGACCGCACCAGAGACTCCTGGCACCTATATCGCAACCTACACAATAACACTGGTTGATGGTGAGGATACATGGACTGGTGATGCCAATTTTGAGGTTGAAGTCGTTGAAGTTGATGAACCCGATGACCAAGCACCGGAAACAACGGAGAATTGTCCAGCTGCCCCTGCCATCGCAACAGACTATATGCGTAGTATAGGCGTTAGGCCCGGAAGCCAGGAATGGCGGACAGTCGTTACAAGCGTTGCCCATGAGACCGGTGTGAACGGTGATCTGTGGGCTGGAGAGTCCTGTGATCCGGACTACCGACAGAGAGTTATCGATTTTGTGGATAATCTGTTAGCTCAATGATCTGTTAACAAAATCGCAGAACACATCCAATCAATAATCAGACAGGGTCTCCTGTAGAATGGATAGCAGGAGACCCTGTTATGTTGATGTTAAAGGCTTTGATCAGGTTTGATATTGAAAAATGCCCCAGGTATAACCCGATTGGTCTTCTTATTATTCCCCGATAATCTTTACAAGCACGCGTTTGCGCCTGCGCCCATCGAACTCACCGTAGAAGATCTGTTCCCAGGGACCGAAGTCAAACCGCCCTTCAGTGATGGCAACCACGACCTCGCGCCCCATGATCTGCCGTTTGAGGTGTGCGTCGGCGTTATCCTCACCGGTGCGATTGTGCCGGTACTGCTCAATCGGTTCGTGGGGGGCTAATTCTTCCAACCAGTCATCATAGTCCTGATGCAGACCCGATTCGTCGTCATTAATGAAAACGGAGGCCGTGATGTGCATGGCATTCACCAGGCACAACCCTTCCTGGATGCCGCTCTCATGCAACGCCTCACGTACTTTGGGTGTAATATTGATCAGTGCCCGCCGGGTGGGTGCCTGAAACCATAATTCTTTACGAAAACTCTTCATACTTGGACCCTTTCTGAATGTGTATGATTAATTTGATTAATTAAATTTTACCCTTTTCGCGAGGGTGTTCACATTCAATATGCTGTGAGGTTATCATTTCATCCAGTAAGTTTAAGCTGGGATTATAGACCTCTGTTGTCTGTTCATTCGGGAATCGGAGCACTTCATGGATGTCACCTTCCTGGTCTTCATCAAAGAAAGAAAAACCATGGTGGCTGGTTTTCTGTTTTGACAGAAGCTATTATTGAGAGAAGGGTGGTTTGTGACGAGACCAAAGAAATTTGCTAAAATTGTTTTAAATAGGATCAGCCCCAGGGATGAAATGAAAGGATGGTGATCTGATGCTGGCATATGGTCTTGATCAGGGAGATTGGCGATTACGTGCAGTCGGTGAAACAACCTGGTACCCGGTTTCGGTCCCGGGTGAGGTCCATGTGGCATTGATGGCAGCAGGCAGAATTCCCGATCCATTTGTGGGGGAAAACGAACACCTTGTGAAATGGGTCGCTGAAAAGGATTGGGAATTTGAGGGCATTTTCACACCTCCAGCAGAGCTGCTTGATTCAGACCGGATTTATTTACATTTTGACGGTCTGGACACCCTGGCTCAAGTTTTCCTGAACGATCAGTTTGTTGGGGAAGGGCGAAACGCCTTCAGAACATATGACTGGAGGGTTAAAGAGATCCTCAAATCTGGTGAAAACCGGCTTCGAATGGTCTTCAATTCTCCAGTCGCCCAGGTTGAAAAGCTGCACAAAACTCAACCCCTGGCTTCTCCGGGACAATCGATCCCGGGCGGGCCGTACCTGCGAAAAGCTCCTTGCCAGTGGGGCTGGGATTGGGGACCCCAACTCCCGCCGATCGGGATCTGGAAACCGGCCAGTCTACAGGGCTATTCTATCGCGCGGTTAAAATCCGTTCATCTTCGGCAGGACCACCGGTTTGAAGGTTCGGTCAGGTTATCTGCAGCAGGTGAAATAGAGGCCTGGTCGGGTGAAGACCTTCAGCTCTGCTTGACGTTGAAAGACCCATCCGGGAAAAAATTTGCCACCACGTGCAAAGTGCTGGATGGTATGGCGAGTGCTTTAATCGAAATCCAGGATCCCAGGTTATGGTGGCCCAACGGCTACGGCGATCAACCATTGTATCAGGCCAGAGTGACGCTGAGGAATATGGATGAAACAATCATCGATCAATGTGATTTTCAGCTTGGGCTGCGGACGCTGGTATTAAAACAGGAGCCGGATGCTTTTGGTGAAAGTTTCACTTTTGTGGTCAATGGTGTGCCGATTTTTGCAAAAGGGGCCAACTGGATTCCGGCAGATTCTTTCCCGACCCGTATCACCCGTCAGCACCTGGAACAATTGTTGGGTGATGCGGCCCGGGCCCACCATAATATGATCCGGGTTTGGGGAGGTGGTTTCTATGAAAGCAAGGATTTTTATGATTTATGCGACCAGTTTGGGATCCTCGTCTGGCAGGATTTTATCTTCTCCTGCAGCGTTTATCCGCTGGACGACCCCACGTTTGTGGAGAATGTGCATCAGGAAGTCATCGATAATGTCAAACGTATACGTCATCGGACCAGTCTGGCCCTGTGGTGCGGAAATAATGAGATGGATTGGGGATGGGAGGATTGGGGCTGGTCTGAAGGTGATTTACTGCATTATCGTGAATCTTATCAAAAATTCTTTTATGAGACGCTGCCGGGTTGGTTATCGGACCTTGATCCAGATACCCCTTACTGGCCCAGCTCGCCCAGCTCAAGCACACCCTTCACAAATAGCAATGGTAATGACCGGGGCGATGCCCACTATTGGGAAGTATGGCATGGGGCCAAACCCTTTACAGCTTACCGTGAACAATATCCCCGCTTTATGAGTGAATTTGGTTTTCAATCCCTGCCACCATTGGAGACGATCCGCTATTTTGCAGACGAATCTCACTGGAACCTGACAGATTATCTGATCGAGCACCACCAGCGCAGTTATTATGCCAGCGCCCTCTTCATGGGGCAGATGGCTTTGCATTTTATGATGCCGGTCGATTTCCCTTCATTGGTTTATCTGACCATGGTGTTGCAGGCTGAAGGCATTCGTTACGGGGTCGAACACTGGCGCCGCAACTGTCACCGGGTCAGTGGGACCTTATACTGGCAGTTGAATGATTGCTGGCCGGTAGCTTCCTGGTCAAGTCTGGATTATTTCGGACGCTGGAAGGCACTGCACTATGCCAGCAAGCATTTTTATGCGCCTGTTTTATTATCCATTGAAGACCAGGAACATGGTGCAATCATGAAGGTGCATGTGACCAATGACCTGCGCGAAAAATGGGAGGGTCTGATCCAATGGCGATTGATGCGCCTGAATGGGGAGATTATTGTATCAGACCAAGAGCCCATTTCCGTCGCACCGCTCACCAGCATCATGGTCAGTGAGCATGATTTCAGTTTTCTAACACGATTGGAAAAACGCGAGACGGTATTTGTGGCCCAATTGATCCAGGACGGGAAATTTGTCTCGAAAAAACTGGCGACCTTTGTGCGCAATAAACACCTTCAATTAACAGAGCCGCAACTCAATGCTTACCTGAGGATGGGCAAAGGTCGAATGGTCTCTGTGGCTGTTGAAGCCGGATCATTGGCGCGCTTCGTTGAGCTTTCTGTGGATCAGGCAGACATGGTATTCAGCGATAATTATTTTGATGTCCTGCCCGGTGAGAGCGTCACTGTTTCCTGCGCCTTGCCGGAAGGATGGCACCTGGATGACCTGCGCCGATCTCTGAGGGTTTTCTCACTTTATGACAGTTTTACATGATTATTTTCGCTGGTAAGGATCAATCGACAGGATTGGATATTTCTGTCTGACATTTGTCACCTTAACTTTTCAGTGCCTTGTGTTACAATGAGTCGGTTCTTACTAAAAAGATAAAAGAAACGGACTTTAATGGCAACAAACAACAATACATTAATCACACCCTATGGCGGGCAGTTGGTGGATTTGCTCGTCAAAGATGACCAGCGCCAGGAACTGATAGCAGAGGCAGGCACTTTTCCGACTATCCGTCTGACCCCCCGCCAGACCCACGATCTTGAATTACTGGCTGTGGGGGCCTTCTCGCCCCTTGACCGGTTCATGGGCCATGCGGATTATCAGTCCGTGATGGATGACATGCGCCTGGCGGATGGAACTGTCTGGCCGATCCCGATCATATTGACCATTGATAAACAGGATCTGCCCGAGCAGGTTGAGTGGGTCACACTGCGAGACGTTCACAACCAGATCATAGCAGTGATGCACCTGGAAGAGATCTTCCGTTTCAACTGGCAGGTTGAAGCCACAAAGGTCTACGGCACCCGGGATATCAAACACCCGATGGTCTCAGAAATGGCCGGCTGGGGGGATCTGGGCATTTCTGGTGAGTTGAAGGTGTTGAACCTCCCCATATATGATGATTTTGCGGACCTGCGCCTGACCCCTGCAGAGACACGAAATAGACTGGATGCTATGGGCAACGCCAATGTGGTCGCCTTCCAGACTCGCAACCCGATGCACCGGGTGCACGAGGAGCTGACCAAGCGAGCCAGCCAGGAGATCGGCGGCAGCCTATTGATCCACCCGGTGGTGGGGATGACCAAGCCCGGTGATGTCGACCATTACACCCGGGTGCGCATTTACAAAGCCCTGGTTGAAAACTACTATAACAATAACACCATGCTGAGCCTGCTGCCGCTGGCCATGCGCATGGGTGGGCCGCGTGAGGCCGTCTGGCATGCGATTATCCGCCGCAACTATGGCGCTAACCACTTCATTGTGGGTCGTGACCATGCCGGGCCCGGGAGTGACAGCAAAGGCGACCCGTTTTACGGCCCCTACGATGCCCAGGAATTACTGGAGAGCTTCGCAGATGAAATCGGTGTGAAGATGGTGCCCTTTGAGCTGGTGGTCTACCTGCCGGAAGAAGACCGTTATGAGCTGGCTTCACAGGTGCCGAAGGGCGCTAAGGTGTCCATGATCTCGGGCACCCAGGTGCGTGACGATTATCTGGCCAAAGGTACGCCTCTGCCGGAGTGGTTCACGCGTGGTGAATCAGCCCAAATATTGCTGGACGCTTACCCGCCGCGGTATAAGCAGGGATTCTGTATCTGGTTCACAGGCCTGAGCGGTGCAGGGAAATCGACCATTGCCAAACAACTGACCAGCATGCTGCAGGAATATGGGCGAAACCCCACTGTGCTGGATGGCGATGTGGTCCGAACCCACCTTTCAAAAGGGTTGGGGTTCAGTAAAGAAGACCGCGACACCAATATCCTGCGCATCAGCTTTGTGGCCGGTGAGATCGTCCGTCATACCGGGACAGTGGTCTGTGCGGCGATCAGCCCTTATCGGCAGGCGCGTAGGGAGGCCCGGAAAATGGTTCCGGAAGGTCACTTTATTGAGGTGTTTGTGGATACGCCCCTTGAGGTTTGCGAGCAGCGTGATATCAAAGGCCTCTATGCCCGAGCCAGGGCAGGTGAGCTCAAGAATTTCACCGGTATTGACGATCCCTATGAAGTGCCAATTGAACCTGAAGTACATGTCAAGACAGTCGGTAAAACACCAAAGGAGAACGCCCAGGAGATCATTGATTACCTGATCAATCTGGGTTATTTGCAGGATTTTAATAATGGAAAAAATGGGATAACCTGATCAGGTAATGAGGTGTTGAGGGGGATTCAGGCAAAGGTTTTGTTGTAATCCGTTTTCTGGAGGAAAATTTTCTGGGATGGTCTGGAATATTTTCCGTTTTGATCTACAATGGGTTTTATGATGCCCTGCAACCCATTATCCGTGCTCATTACTACTAATTATTCAGTCGCTAACAATAATTCTTATTATCGCCTGTCACTTCAAACCTGGCATACCAATCCCTTAAGATAATGACCCTCGGGGAAGGCCAGGTGGATGGGGTGGTCGGGTGCCTGGCCCAGGCGATACAGGATTTTTGCATCAACCTCGGCATCCAATGCTGCATCGGCCACGATCTTCTGGAAAAAAGCCGCATCAATTCCGCCAGAACAGGAAAAAGTCATCAGCAATCCGCCGGGTTTGAGTAGTTTGAATCCGTAAAGGTTGATGTCCTTATAGCCTCGGGCGGCCTGTTTTGCCTGAGACGCTGTCGGTGCGAACTTGGGTGGGTCGAGGATCACCAGATCAAATTGCCGTCCCTGATCTCGCAACAGACGCAGTTCTTCGAAAACATCACCGATAGACCATTCACACCGGTCTGGCGAAAGTTGATTGAGGGTGATATTTTCCTGCGCTAACTTAAGTGCATCTTCGGAAGTGTCGATTGACAGGACGGATTTCGCACCCCCTGCCAGTGAAAATGCTGTAAATGCCCCGGTGTAAGCAAAGGCGTTCAATACTGTTTTTTCTCCGGCCAGTTGCCGGCAGAACTGCCGGTTATCGCGCTGATCGAGGTAAAAGCCGGTTTTCTGGCCATTCACAATATCCACTTTGAATGACAGACCGTTTTCAACGATGGTCAGGGGTTGTTCAGGTCGTTCACCGGATAATGGACCTATGCGTTCGGGCAGTCCTTCCAGCTGGCGCACAGCAACATCTGAACGCTCAAAAATGCAATCGGGTTGATATTGTTCGGTTAGAATTTTAACGATTTCATCCCGCCATCGTTCAATCCCGGCAGAGAGGATCTGGACCACAATCGTCTCCGCATAGCGGTCGACGATCAACCCTGGTAGTTGATCGGACTCGGCATGCACCATCCGGTAGGCCGTGGTTTCTTCCGGAACAATCCATTCATTCCGAAGCGATGCGGCAGCCAGAAGTCGGTTTTTAAGAAAATTTTGATCAATATGAGCTTCAGGATCCCACGACCAGACTCGGGCTCTGATTTGGGAGTTGGGGCTGTAAGCGCCCCAGGCCAGGAATTGACCATGGCTATCGTGGATGGCGATCGTTTCCCCCGGCCCGGGATCGCCTTCGATGATGTGTACGGCGCCGGAGAATATCCAGGGGTGCTTCCGCAGCAGGGCCTTTTCGCGTCCTTTTTTGAGTGTGAGTTTGCTCATGGTGTGCGCTCTTCGAGCAATTGTTTGAGTTCGTCTTCGGATAGAGTGGGTACATTGCGCTTCTGGGCTTGATCGTACTTGGAACCCGGGTCTTCACCCAGCACCAGGTAATCGGTGTTGCCACTGACGCTGCCCGTCACCTTGCCGCCGTTAGACTCGATCAAATCTTTGACTTCAGAGCGGGTCAGAGTGGGCAGAGTGCCGGTGACAACAAAGGTCAATCCTTCCAAAGGTTGGGGGCCGGTTTCTTCTTCTTGCTCAGCGGACGGCCACACACCTGCTGCTTTTAATTTTTCAAGGACTTCCTGGTTTTCTTCATTTTCAAACCATAGCACGATCGATTCGGCGATATTCGGGCCAAACCCTTCGATCGATTCAAGCTCCTCCTGGGTGGCCTGACTCAGCTCATCCAGGTCCTGGTAGCGGTCTGAAAGGTCCTGAGCGGCGACCTGACCGACACCGCGAATGCCCAGCCCGGTGATCAGGCGATAAA
>SKPR01000240.1 GCA_007119455.1 Candidatus Brevefilum sp.
GTAAAATGGATTTATCGTTATCAATCTGGAACTGGCTGCTGGCGCTATCACCCGTGCTGACTGTAGTGGTTTTGATGCTCGTCTTTCGCTGGGGAGGCGGCCGGGCCGGTGGGTTGGGCTGGTTCGTAGCCCTGGGGGTGGCAGCTTTATTCTTCGGTGCTGGCTTTGAATTATTGGCAGTAGCCCAGGTCAAGGCAATTTTGCTGAGCCTGGACGTGTTTTTGATCATCTGGTCGGCTTTGTTGTTGTTCAATATTGCCCAGGAAGCCGGTGCAATCCGCATGATTGGCCAGGCTCTACCCGGGCTGACGGATAACCGCATGATGCAGTCGCTGTTGATCGGCTGGCTGATGGTCACCTTTCTGCAAGGCATGGGCGGCTTTGGCGTACCTGTGGCGGTCTGCGCGCCGATCCTGGTAGGGCTCGGTTTCACGCCGGTTCAGGCGGTGGCTATGGCCTCCCTGGGGGATGGTTGGGCTGTTGCCTTTGGATCATTAGGCACTTCATTTCAGAGCCTGATCGCTGTGACGGGTCTGACAGCCAACGAGCTGGCACCCCTTTCTGCCTTGCTGATCGGGATCGCTGGTTTTCCCAGTGGTCTGTTGGTAGCGGTGATCGGTAACGGCTGGAAGAGCCTGAAAAGCGCCTTTTTACCGGTGCTTGCCCTGTCGGTTGTGATGGGTCTGGTCCAATACCTGCTGGCCACCAATGGCATGTGGACTCTGGGCGCTACTGGTGCCGGGGTCGTTGGTTTAGTGATGGGCTTTTTGCTCCTGAGACTTCCCCGTTACCGCAATCACTCAGCTGACCTGGATAAGCTGTCGATCCATGAAGATGACCCCAGCAACGGAAAATCGCTGTGGCTGTCATTGATGGGTTATGGCTTGCTGGTCATCCTGGCTTTTGGGGTCAACCTAATCGGGCCGGTGGGTGATTTCTTGGGGCAGGTGCGACTTTCACTTGACTTTCCCCGTGTGGTCACCCGTTATGGCTGGGTGACCGAAGCCGGCCTCGGACGTGTGATCAACCTCTTTGGGCATCCAGGCGCCATCCTTTTTTATGCCTCTGCGATCTCGTTTGTCATCTATCGCGCCATTGGATACCTGCAACCTGGTGCTATGCAACCCATCCTGAAGCGGGTTTTTCGCAGCGGTGTTAATTCGAGCCTGGGAATCCTGGCGATGGTGGGGGTGGCTTCAATCATGATGCACAGCGGGATGACGTTCATGCTGGCCCAGGGGCTAAGCGTCAGCTTTCCCCGGGATGTCTACCCGGCTGTAGCGCCATTCATTGGTGCTATCGGCGCATTTATCACCGGCAGCAATACCAATTCCAATGTCCTCTTTGGGGTGCTGCAGCAGAACTCAGCAGATTTATTGAACCTGAGTGTGCCCCTGATTCTGGCAGCGCAGACATCAGGCGGCTCTCTGGGGAGTGTGTTGGCCCCCGCCAAGGTGATTGTGGGCTGCAGTACAGTTGGCCTGGCTGGTCAGGAGGGTGGTGTGATGGGTAAGATCTTGGGTTACGGCCTCATTACCATCCTGGTTGTTTCTGTGGTGGCTGTTATCGTTCATCTGGTCCAGTCAGGGATGTTCTGAGAGGTTTGTCAATGTTAACCAAGCATAAAAAAACCCAGCGTGGAAATTTTAGAGTACGGGCTGCCTTGTTGGTTGTTCAAATCTTAATTCCCTTTGGGCTATATTTCGCTTTACAGCAGGGCTTAACTGGATGGGCGTGGTTAACCGCCGGGGCGTTCACCCTCAGTATGGCGATTCTGGTGTGGCTGGGATGAGTCAAGGCATGGACGGTCGACGCAAATGGCTCAGCCAGCTTCTATATGGTCTGAGTCTGCTATTTCTGGTTTTGGGCTTAGTGCACCTGGGTTGGGCGGTCTGGCCCACACCAACGGATGCTGTTACGTTCAATATCCCGGCTGGGGTGCTTCCCGGTGCACCAGCGGATTCGACCTTTGCCAGCCTTTCAAGCTATGCATTGCGCATGAACTGGCCGCGCTGGGTGCGTATGGGTGAAGAAGGGCTTTTGGTGCTGCAGCTTGCCGACCTGGACGGGTCGCTGGATCCCCCGGTGATGGGACAGGCTGCACAGGTGGTCTTGGTGGAACCTGTTATACCCGGAATCCGGGTTTACCCGTCCGGGCAGGTACAGGCCAATCTGGCTGACGAACAGCACCTGGATCTCTCCTGGACGGTTGAAGGTCTCCACAGGGGAGATTTCCCTGGCAAAGTCTATGTGTCCTTCGGTTTTTATGATGATGTCATGGCCGAGCTGGTACCCGTTCCACTGGCCGTGGTGGATGTGAGCATCCAGGTCACGGCGTTGTGGGGGTTGCCATCCGGTATGGCGGTGTGGTTTGGATTGGTGGGAATGGTGTTTTGGGGCATCTTTTTTATTCTGGGGCGGATTGTATCACTTAAACAGGCAGGTATGGGATGACAGATGAAAAAAAAGTAGACCATATCCATCCTGAAAGCCAGCAGACCAGGCAGATAGGCCTGGTAGCCATGAAGGCTGGCTGTCTGACCTTTCTGGTGGCCGGTGTGGCCATCATCATCGGTTTGTGGCTGGACGCCCGCCTGGGCACCGGGCCACGCTGGACGTTAATCCTGCTGGTGGCCAGTGCACCATTGGCATTTATTGGGGTTTACGCATTATTACGCCGTGCCTTGCGCCGTATCAGAGAGACGCGTGAAGCGGGGGATAACGGCAATAACGACGAAGCGGTGTAATTCGGGTGCTGTCAAACCCGGATCGCATCAATCGTGTGCTGATCTTGTCAAAGAGAATGCAGTCGTTTTTGTGAGGCAGTGTACGTTTTTCACCCTGCTGAATTAATTCGTCTAAATCTCAGACACCTGCAAACAGCATTACGCCCTGAGTGATGACCAATATCGCCACAATTCCCCAAACCCAACGATTCCAATCCCATAAACGCTGTCCGTTATAACTCACAACGGGGAAAATCGGCAGCAAAGTATCAATCACAGAAAAAGCAAAAGCTGCTCCTAAACCGGTTGAAAGAAAATATCCCGGCAGGCCGGCCGGTTCAAGAAACCTGACCAAAAGGTAGAGAAGATAACTGATCAGCACAGCCGACAGGCTGCCAACCAGGGCAGTTTTTCCTAATTGTGGTTTACGTTGGTGATAATGCCACTCATCTTCTTCAGGGTAATAACTCCCTGGGATGGGAATGATGACGCCCCCCAGAAGCATCATTAAAAAGCTGATCACAAACCCTGTTTCCCACAACCGGTATCGCAGCTTTAAACCCAGCAAACTGCCGCTCAGCTTCATTAAACCATTGCGTATGCCCAGCAGAATCAATAACCACAACGGAAGGGCAAGAAGGGTCGCCCAGCCTGCATCAATGCCCCAATTACGCACCCCGGCCAGTAGCGCAATGATCATGTTAAGCAAAAGCGCACTCACCATCTGCATTCCAGGTGAGTCAGCGCCTGACTGTGCGGGTTTCCCCCACAAGAAGTGACCCAGATCGATAACGTGAAATGTTTGCCACCAGACCCGGAAAAAACCGGGAAAACCAAACCGTTTAATTTGTTCTTGGAATGATAATATCGAAAAACCACGCCGGGCAAATAAATTACTCGAGTTGGTGTTAAAACCCTCAATAATGGCGAAGATTTGATCACAGCCAGCCTGGTCAAACCATGCCATACTCGCATTCATCAACCTGGCGCCAAGACCCAGTCCACGTCCGCTGGGGTCGGTGAAGATCCATTCGACCAAACCCCCTTTTCCGCCGCCGGGTAAAGCAAACGTCTTCATCACGATCCCAGCTTTGAGATTCCCTTCCACATCAGCAACCAGAACCTGCTCAGCCGATTTGACCATGGCTTTTGAAAAGAACAGGTGCATGAAAAGGGGAAAGGCTCGTCGCATGATACGTAACACAATTTTCTCTTCACCGGTTTGCATTTTTCGTATCTGAATTGTTGGCTGATTGTTTTCCATGTATCTCCTGTAATAAGGATGGATATTTTTTTCAAACGAACATCATTATGCTGGCAATTAAATTTGATCGGTAATTATTTTAATATATTTCAGTCATCTGTGCGATAATTGTTCGGAATAAGGGTGGGTGTTTGGCAATTCAAGTTGGCCTGACGCGTTGTGAGAGGCAGGCAATGGTGAAATGGTTTGTACGGATTAACCCAATCTGGATTGTTCTGCGATCCGGTTTTTTCTTTCCGCGAGCTTGTGATCAGATGAATGATTACCTCTCACAGCTCGGAAATCTTATCAGGCCTTGTTTGATTTTTCGGTTCAGGTTATATTATGGATAAGTATCTACTCAGCATACAAGGGACTTATGAGTCCCCCAACCTTCAGCAGCAGAACTGCCTGAGGAGGTACATGGAAAATATATTTGCTCGAGATCAAGATTTGCAATAAAGGGTACAGGTATGACAGGTTCAGAACACGTTAAATCCCTCAAAGCCTGCCTGGCGGAGATGTCTGGCTGGGTGCTTAACACCTACCGTGATGTTGAAATCAGGGGTATCGCCTGGGACTCACGCAAGGTCAAACCGGGCAATGTCTTCTTTGCCCTGGTCGGTGATCATTACGACGGTCACCAGTTTGTCAGCACGGCAGTGGCAAAGGGGGCAGTAGCAGTGGTTGGCACTCGCACCCCAGCACGCCTGACGGTGCCCTATGTGCAGATCCAGGGGGACGACCGGTTGGCTCTGGCGAAATTCTCGTCAGCGTTTTACAATCACCCCTCCAAAAAACTGGTCGTGATCGGCGTGACAGGTACCGATGGGAAAACGACCACGGCCAACCTGATCTACCACATCCTGAACACTGCCGGGGTGCCGGTTGGGATGATCTCCACCGTCAATGCGTTGATTGGCGACGAAACCCTTGACACGGGCTTTCACGTTACCACCCCCGAAGCACCTGACATCCAGCGCTACCTGGCGCAGATGCTGGATGCTGGTCTGACACATGTGGTCCTGGAAACGACCTCCCATGGGCTGGCCCAGCGTCGTGTGGCCGAAGTTTCTTACGACCTGGCCGCGGTGACCAACGTTACCCACGAACACCTGGATTATCACCGCAATTACGAAGGTTATCTCCAGGCCAAGGGGATGCTGTTTGAAGCGCTCTCACCGGGTGAGGGTACACCGGGCGTCGAAAAGCTTGCAGTTCTGAACAAAGACGATCGCTCCTTTGCCTACCTGACAGGGCGGACCCGGGTCAAACAGCTTTCGTATAGTCTTTCTGATTCAGCGGATCTATGGGCGGATGATATCGTCAGTACACCCAGCTATCTCAGCTTCAGGGTACATGGACCTGGTGAAACCTTCTCCATTCAAACGCCTCTGATCGGCCATTACAACGTCCACAACAGCCTGGCGGCCATCGGCGTGACCGTCTATGGGTTGGATGTGCCGGTTACAGCAGCCCAAAGGGCTTTTTCAACCGTGGCAACCGTCCCAGGGCGGATGGAGGCCATTGATCTGGGGCAGGATTTTATGGCAATAGTAGATTTTGCCCACACACCTAATGCCATTCGGCAAGCCCTGACCACAGCCCGGGATTTATGTGATGGTAAACTGATCGCGGTTTTCGGTTCAGCCGGGCTGCGTGATGTTGAAAAGCGCAGGTTGATGCCCGAAATCGCAGCAGGAATTGCTGATGAGATGATCCTCACAGCTGAAGATCCCCGCACCGAATCGCTGGAAAAGATCCTGACCGATATGGCTGAAGGGGCAGTGCAGGGTGGTGGGCGGCAGGGTGAGGATTTCTGGTTGGAGCCAGACCGGGGCATGGCCATTCGGAGGGCCGTTAACCGGGCTGAGCCAGGTGACCTCGTCATTGTGTGCGGAAAAGGCCACGAGCAGTCGATGTGTTTTGGCCATGTCGAATATACCTGGGATGATCGTACAGCCCTGAGGGCTGCCCTGGCTGAACGGATGGACGTGCCCGGCCCGGAAATGCCAAAATTGCCGACCAGCCCTCAATAATGGGTGTAAAATAAATAAAAACCGGCAAGAGGGAGCCAGACTATGGGTAAAAAACTAAAATCCGAGATGAAACCGGAGGCAGTCCTGTCACAAATGCGCCGTCATCTCAAAGAACAACGTCCCATCACCCTCTTCAACACGTATCAGGGTCTCCCCATCTCGTCCGAAGCAGAAGTGGCTATGGTTCATCCCGGTTTTGTGGGGTTAATCGTGCATCCTTACCAGACGGTCTGCATCAAACTCGAAAGGCGCACTTTCTTGCGAAGTGCCTTTGTCCCCGATCTGGTCAGAGCCCACCCGGTATCAATCGATTACACCAATCATGTGGTGATGTTCAAGAAACTCAAAATTCCCCGATCCATTTCTGTTGATCTGGATAATGCCTGGGTAAAGCCCAATCACCCCGTGACCCTGGAGGTTCAACCCGAGAATGGGGACAGTTTTTCCTCAAAATTATTGGCAATTGCTGTTTTGACCGGAAACAGTGTGCGGGTGGTCACAGCCATGTCGGAGGATTTCCCATTAGCGCGGCAGGATAGCCTGTCGGTCAGATTTAGGCTTTCTTCGGAAGGTGAATGGCTCAATGTGCAGGGACAGGTGCAGTCGCTGGTCAAGATCCGCAACAAAAAACAAAAACAACTCGAGATTGCCGGCAAAGCCAACATGGCGGACGAAATTTCCATCCTGGCCTATATCGCAGAGCGGCAGGATCAGATCATGGATGAGCTAAATCGGACATATCAAAAACTAAGAAAAGAAAAACGCCTGGTCAAACATTGAACCAGGCTTCATTATTAGTGAAAAATAAAGGGGCGGGTTTATGTGCACACCCGCCCCTTATTGTTGTTTCTAGGTCATTACACGCTAACTATTCCTGTACCTGCCAGATCAGGGCATAGTCATTCCAGTAGCCAGCGGCCAGGTAACGGCTGTCAGGTGAGAAGGTCAGGTCAGTGACCCAATCTGAGGCATCCAGGTCGTCTATTTCGAGTTCGGTCAGGAAATCCATCTCAGGTAATTGCCATAAATAAATTCCCTCTGTTCCACCTGCAGCTAATCGTTCACCATCGGGTGAAAAAGCCACCGGCTCATCCATGGCACCGCCTCTTCCAAATTCTTCCAGGACAAAGGCCAGGCTGCCATCGGACACATTGTAAACTTTGATCACATCATCCCATTCCTGGCGCTGACCGCCCACAGCCAGAAGCTGTCCATCGGGCGAGAAAGCCAGACCCCAACCGCTGCAATAATCCGTTTCGGGTTCAATATAATAGACCAGGTCCATGCTGTTGGTATCCCACAGGAAGACATGGCCGTCCCAATGGCCAGCAGCAACGAGGTTGCCATCTGGTGAGTAGGCCAGTGAGGTCAGCCATTCTGAATAGTCTTCAATATAATCTGCGGGCTCAAATTCATGGATCAATTCGCCATCACTGACCTGCCACAACCACATTTCGGGACTGCGGCTTCCCGTGGCAATTGTTTCACCATCAGGTGATAGTGCCAGATTATTGTCGAACCCCCCGTGGTAATCGACATCCAATTCACCATCAGCAAGGGTATAGCGATTGACGCCGCCTAAAGCGAAAGCGCCATAAAGTGCTTGACCATCGGGCGAAAATGCCACCCCCATTACACTGTGTGGCAGATCCTCTAGTGACTGAATCAGGCTGCCATCAGTGGTGTCCATGATATCAGTCAGGATATAGGAGCCAATTGCAATTTGTGAGCCATCCACGTTGTACGCCACACTATTGACCGTTTGTCCACTGACTGTTGGTTCGAGGCGTAGAACCTGCTCAGGGATAAATGCGAGCTCAACATCAGGTTCTGGTTCTTCGACCGGTTCTGGTTCTTCGATTGGAATGGTCTCCTCAACAATTTCCTCGACCTGTCCTGTCAGTGATGATAGCAGATTGCACGCCAATCCTGTAGACAGAACCAGAATGATAATGAGCGCGAATATCATGTGTCGGTTCCCCAAGTATTTATGTGTCATTTTTCCTCCAGACGTTTAGATGGGTTATTGGTCACAAAAAGAACAAAAAAGATGACCAGTTAGCACGTTATGAGAGCATCCGATTATGGTTCCGGGATTTTTTCAGTACTTATAACCAATAAGCAATATCTAGTCATTGTTAAAGATTTTCATTGACGATTATACCATGATACACACATGTAATGGTTTCACCGCGTTTTGTTAAACCCTTTGTTTCAATCCAAATAAAAAAA
>SKPR01000069.1 GCA_007119455.1 Candidatus Brevefilum sp.
ATGCGGGAGCGCGCCACTGAGCCGATCCGGGCCATTCTGCCGGGGGCAACCATGCGCTATGAGCAGCTCTCAGCGCGCAGCGAGATTGAGTTTGCCCAGGTGGAAGTGCTGATCGTCGGTAAGAAAGTTACCTTTGCCGAGCTCAAGGGTACCCTGGAGGATTTCGCCACCCGCTTATTCGGGAAGGATGCCCGCACGCGTCTGCGTCCCTCACACTTCCCATTCACCGAGCCCAGCGCTGAAATGGATGTGGGTTGTTTTGTGTGCGGCGGCGACGGCTGCCCGGTGTGCAAGGAGACTGGCTGGCTGGAGATCCTGGGTTGCGGCATGGTGCACCCGGTTGTGCTGGAATACGGCGGGTATGATCCGGCCATCTACTCTGGATTTGCAGCTGGCATGGGTATCGACCGCAGCACCCTGATGCGCTACCGCATCGACGACATCCGCCATTTCAGAAATAATGATGTGAGGTTTTTACAGCAATTCTGAGGATGGTGAATGGGTATGAGGCGATTAGGTATTGGGTGATTAGTTATTAGGCGCTTAAAAATAAGACAATTAGGCAAAAGGTGTATGACGAGAGGCATAGATGAATGAAAAGAATACGGGATTGGAAAGTTTAGAAATTTGGTTGAATGCTGTTGATTACGCAGTTGACGTATGCAATAATGTAATACCTCTGTTCCCAACTGAGGAAAAATGGGCATTAGCTTCTCAATTGCGGAGATCAGTACAAAGCATCCCAACAAATATTGCAGAGGGTTATGGACGGTATAACTTTCAGGAGACAATCCAATTTTGTTATATCGCTCGAGGATCTATGGCTGAAACCAAGACTCACCTGGTGATTGCAGAAAAACTGGGATACATTAATGAAGTGTTTGCCCGGGAATATTTATCAGATCTTACTGAATTAGGAAAAATGTTGCACGGATACATCAAACACCTCCGTGAGCAAAAGTCTAAACACCAGATGAAAGAAGTGCCTGATCTGGATAATGTCTATACCATCTGAAATTATGTTTTTCTTTCAATTAATAATCGACAAACCATCCAATGCCTGGCACCTAATACCTAATACCAAATACCTAGTACCTGATACCCGTTACCAAATACCACGAAAGATGAAGGTTAAATGATGAAATCCCCCCTGAGCTGGTTAAAAGATTATGTTGATATTGATGATCTGGGCCTGGAGGAGCTGGCGAAGATCATGACAATGGTTGGGCTGGAGGTGGAGGAGATCCGCCTGGTTGGCCTGCCGCTGCCCCCCGGTGAGAAACATGAGTTTAAATACACCGGCCTCTCCTGGCCGGGTGACAAATTCGTTGTCGCCCAGGTGGATGAGGTCATGCCGCACCCCAACGCAGACCGGTTGGTGCTCTGCCGCCTGAATGATGGCGATCAGGAAATCATTGTGCTGACCGGCGCGACCAATCTGTTTGAATACAAAGGCAAAGGTGCTTTGGAGCGTCCCCTCAAAGTGGCATATGCCCGTGAAGGCGCCCTCCTTTACGATGGACATGAAACCGGCCGGAAACTGATGACCCTTAAACGGATGAAGATCCGTGGTGTTGAATCTTTTTCGATGATTTGCTCAGAGAAGGAACTGGGGATTTCGGACGCGCATGAGGGCGTGATCATTCTCGATGACGATGCTCCCACCGGCATGTCCCTGGCGGACTATATGGGCGATGCGGTTTTTGATGTGGATACGCTGCCCAATATGGTGCGGGACGCCTCTGTCCTGGGGATGGCGCGTGAAATCGCTGCGGCAACGGGTAAACCGCTTCGTAAACCGGATGACACCCTTGAAGCAACCGGGGCACCCATTGACGACCGTGTGGGGATCAAAATTGAAGACCCTGAACTCAACCCGCGCTTTGTGCTGGGCCTGGTCGAAGGCATTACGGTCCAACCCAGCCCCTACTGGGTGCGTCGGCGGTTGAACCTGGCCGGGATGCGACCGATCAACTGCATTGTGGATGCCACCAATTACGTCATGCTCGAGTTAGGACAGCCCCTGCATGCCTTTGACTATGATGTTTTACTTGCGCGTGCCGGCGGTGAGTCACCCACAATCATCACCCGCACGGCTGAACCGGGTGAATCCTTGACCACCCTGGATGATGTCACTCATCAGCTTGACCCGGAAATCGAATTGGTCACCGATACGGCCGGACCGCTGTCTCTAGCCGGCGTGATGGGTGGCGAAGAGAGTGAAGTCAACGGTCACACGCAAAATGTCCTGCTGGAGGGAGCGGCCTGGAACTTTATCAACATCCGCAAGACGGTCAGCAAACTAAAAATCAATTCAGAGGCAGCTTACCGATTTAGCCGTGGGGTACACCCAGCGCTGGCAGAGCAGGGGGTACGCCTGTGCCTCAAGCGGATGGCCGAGTGGGGTGGTGGCACAATTGCCCAGTGTCTGCTCGATCAATACCCGAACCCGCCGGAAGATCCGCAGATTGAGCTTTCAAGGACCTGGGTCAACAACAGCCTCGGCACAGACCTGGAAACGGATGAAATCGCAGAAATTTTGGGGCGGCTGGAATTTGACTGTCAGGTTGACGGCGACAGCATCCTGGTCAAAACACCCCCGCACCGGCTTGATATCCATGAGGGTATCATTGGGCGGGCTGATTTACTGGAAGAGATCAGCCGGATTTATGGTTACGATAATATCCCCTCAGTTCGCCTGAACCAACCATTGCCACCTCAGCAGGAAAATCAGGCATTGAACATGGAAGAGCACCTGCGCGATCTCCTTGTCAACCTGGGCTTGCAGGAACTGGTCGCTTACCGGATGACAGCACCGGAGCGGGAGGCGCGCCGCTTCCCACCGGATTATGACGCTCCTGACGTTAAATACCTGGAAATCCAGAACCCGATTACGGTTGAACGCCGTGTGATGCGCCGCAGTATCCTGGCCACCATGCTGGAAATCCTGGAATATAACAGCGGGTTGAGCCCACGTCTGGCACTCTTTGAGATTGGCCCTGTGTTCATCCCGGTGGAAGGGCAGCCATTGCCTGAAGAGAAACCGATGCTATCGTTTGGGTTGACCGGTCTGCGCGAGATGCCCTCCTGGGGTGCAAATGAGCCGGAGATGATGGATTTCTATGATCTGAAAGGTCTGGTTGAAAATATGCTGGCAGGATTACATATTGAAAATGTACGCTTCCAATCGGGGGAGCATCCCAGCCTGCATCCCGGCAAAACGGCCGATATCCTGCTCGATGGAAACCCACTGGGTGTAATGGGTGAGTTGCACCCCCTGGTCAAAGCCAATTATGAATTGGGTGAACCGCCGGTTTATGTGGCTGAATTTGAGCTGGAACCTTTGCTGGAAGCCGCCCGGATCTTATTTGATGTGGAGCCTGTGCCGACTTATCCGCCAGTTTTGGAAGACCTGGCGATAGTGGTGGATGAAACCGTCACGGCGGTCGAGGTTGAAGATGTAATCCGGAAGGGCGGTGGCGACTACCTGGCCCGGGTGCAGTTATTTGATATCTACAGAGGAAAACAGATCGGTGAAGGAAAAAAGAGCCTGGCATTCAACCTTACTTACATCGCCCCCGACCGCACCCTGACGGATAAAGAGGTCTCAAAACTGCGGGCAAAGATCATCCGTCTTTTGGATGAAGAACTTGGTGCACAATTGAGGGGTTGACAGATTCATATTTATCAAGCACATGGGAGGGCATTATCCCCGCCCTCCCCGATTAAACCGGATGGCGTTTTCACTAATCAAGAAGTCTTTCAACGTGATTCAGGATGGGTCTGGCAGGTCTGATACACAACTCCTGGAATTCGTTTTCCATTCAAGCATCCAAGATGCCTTAAACAAATTTTAGATTTCACGCTTCTTAATGCTATGATTAATTAACACGATCATGAAATGAGGTAAAAAATGAAAACCAGTAAAACTTTTGTACGTATGTTGGTCATGCTCCTGATAGGTGTGCTGATCTTTGCAGCGCCTGCCAGTGTCTTGGCCCGGGATGCGGTACCCCAGGATCCAATTCCCCGGGATGTGGTTGCCCGTGGTGCTGTTACCCAGGGTGTGACTGCCCGGGAAGTCGTTGCTCGGGGGATCGTCACCCGGCGTGAGGTCGCCCAACAAGTTGACCCGCCTGTTGTGGAGCCGGATCCGAACATCTCTGATGAGGATATTCTGGTCTTTGAGCCCGTCTTCACCTTCGTGTTCCCATTCACCCAGGGATTCCAGATTTCATTTAATACGGGGTTTTCCTTTGAAGTCCCGCGCCGGCTTCTGCTGTTGGAAGAAGAAAACTTCAATTTCTTCCTGGATTTCAACACCTATATCATCCCTGCCCAGGGTGAGGCTGCCAACGATTAAAGGATGGGAACACTGAAAATTTAATTGGGGGGGGATGAAAGCCAGTCATGGCTGGGTAATGTCATGGTAGATTTTTCTACCAATATTTTAGTGGGATAAAACCACCTCCCCCTGTTATTAATTTGCCAGTGGCTGTGTGATGGGTTCTCTAATACCAATTAAATCCTGTAAACGTCGTTCAGGACGTGTCATTGGCATCTAATATCTTTTCACCCTTGACCAATCACTCAAACCATAAAAAAATCGACCAGCAACACGCCTAGATTGCTCAAACTAAACGCTAAAACCGGAAAAAGCAGGCTTCCAGTCGATAACCTTAGCCAACCATATGCTAATTTCCCGAGGAAAGGTGTAAAAAAGACCATAAAATTGAACTGCAATCCAGGATCATATTGAAGGCCAAATTTGATTCCGTGGCTGAATGCATTGATAACCAAGGCAATAACAATCACAGAGGTCCAATCGTCCTTCTGGTCAACCTTGCTGCCTCCCAAGGCGATGATCAATAAGGACAATAACAATCCAGAATGAAGAAACTCTTGTGCCAACGGGGGCATCGTGAGTTCAAACAGCCATTGCTCTGTCATCAACTCGTCAAGCTGCCTGCCACCAGAAAGAGCTGTCAATCCAACTTTGAACACAATAAGGCCAATCGTCATCAGCACGGCCGGGCGTATTGTATCGGGGCGTTGTTTAAACGTTAGTCCAATATCTTTTGCTTTTAAAGGGCTGAGCCACAGAAAGATTAAGACCCAGGCGATCTGAAATATATGACCGAACCAATTGAAAATTAAACCTTCTATGTGAAAATTTAATAAAACCGGTAAAACATTGACGAGACGAGCGATAAGATAAACAGCCAAAAAAAGGAAAGCATAAATTGGGCGGCGATCTTTCTTCACCCATAATAATGCAATAGTAACCACCAAAAACAACGTGATTGTATCAAGAAGTCTTGGCAAGACCATCTTTACCTCCAAATTTATTCTGGAACCATACAAAATAATGACCTGAGTGACGAGCTAAGCGCTCGCTTCATCTGGCCTAGGACACACAACTTCCCCTAATCGGGCCAAACCACCAGGAAAACCCACGCATGATCCAGCCTGTCCAATTAAAATAAACTTACCTTAGTAAGTGTATGCGGTCAAGCCATCAACCTCAACCCATAAAACTGTCCAGAAAAATTGTTTCTCTACACCAAAAATCCAACACCCTATTCCACATCACATAAATCCTCAATCAACGAACAGCCAATCCCCCCATCCCATAATGGGTATAATAACCTCAACAGAGGTACAAATTGGATATTGTTTATTTCAGCCCAACGGGAAACACGGCGCATTTGGCACAACACCTTGCCAGAACCCTCCAATCACGTCAGATTCCTGCTAACCTTCACCCACTCGAATGGACAGAACCCGGGGACCTGGACCCGGATGGACACCTGGTCTTAATGTATGCTGTGCACGCCTTCAACCCGCCGCGCACGGTGATTCACTTCGTCCGGAAACTGATCCCGGACGAGGCCAGGACCGTTAGCATCCTTAGCGTGGGCGGCGCCGAAACCTGGATGAATGCCGGGGCGTCTTTGTCCGTCAGGCGGATTTTACAAAAGAAGGGCTTCTTGATTCAACAGGATGAACTTCTCGCAATGCCGCCGACTATTCTCATCGGCTTGCCCGACCACCAGGCACAGGAGATGATCTCAAAAGCCGAGGATCAGATCTTGCATGTTGCCAGCAGAATCCAATCCGGCCAGCGAACGGCCATTGATGTGCCACTCAAAAGTCGGATCGTTACGTTTTTGGGACGGCTGGAAGGTCTGGGAGCCCGGTTATATGGCCTGGAGCTCCGGGCCAGTGATGCCTGTACGGCTTGCCGCTTGTGTGTTGAAGAATGCCCTGAGCGCAACATCCGGATGGATGATGCTGCCAGGCCGGCCTTTGGTTTGCGCTGCTTGATGTGTATGCGCTGCATCTATAACTGTCCGGAGGATGCAATCGCACCACGCTTTTCAAAATTCGTCCCCCTCAAAGATGGTTACCAGATTGACCGTCTGCTGCACGATGAATGATGGATGGAGGAGGGTATGCCAAGCCTGCCAGCCCGGATTGTGAAAGCCCTTTTGAAAATACAACCGCAAGGCTGGGCCAGGGCCACCATCACTGAAATGCGCACACGCCAGGAGAAACAGGCCCGGTGGATGCGCGTGAGTAAAAACATTAGCTTGACACCCATCATCATTGACGGAAACCCACCAGTGCAGGCAGCCATGGTCAGCGCCCCAGGGCCAACCAGTGGTGTGATGCTGTACCTGCATGGTGGTGCCTATGTGGTGGGATCGGTAAATTCGCATCGCGCCTTATTAAGCAGCCTGGCCCGAGTGACACGGATGAAGATCTTGGCCATTGACTATCGCCTGGCACCGGAAGACCCTTTCCCAGCAGCGCTGAACGACACCCTTACAGCCTACCGCTGGTTGCTTTCAACGGGAACGGTGCCCGGGCAAATTGTGATTGCCGGTGATTCAGCCGGCGGTGGCCTGGCACTGGCAGCTATCGCTGCGCTGCGGGATTCGGGTGATCAACTGCCAGCCTGTGCCCTTTGCTTTTCCCCGTGGTTAGATCTGACCTTATCATCCAAATCCATCAATTTCAATGCAAAAGCTGATCCGCTCTTGAGCCGGGCTGTGCTGACCACCTATGCTGATCTTTATGCCGGTGATCACGAGTTGAGCCAACCCCTGATATCCCCCTTTTTCGCCGACCTGGCAGGGTTCCCGCCGCTGCTGGTTCATGTGGGGGGCGACGAAATCTTCCTGGATGAGGCACGCGGGCTGGCTGAGGCAGCGCGCACAGCTGGGGTTGATGTTGAATTAACAATCTGGCCGGGCTTGTTTCATGTATTCCAGCTGGTCCCCTTCCTACCCGAAGCAAAACAGAGCCTGAACCAGGCGGGACAATTTATCGTCCACCACCTGACCTGAAATCGTTGTTTAGGTTTTCTCCTGATCAACCAATACCCAGTTTCCTAATCTTCTATCGGCCTTGTTACTTTATCAGGTCAAACCCTCCCGTAGGGCCTCGATATCCCAATCAACTATGGACACACGCATAACTGGGCGTGATTTTCAAGGTAAAATAAGGCTTTGAGAAAAATGACTAATGTCCAGTATACCAGGTGGATAATCACAGGTTATGAAAAATGAAAGAGTCACATCACAACATGCCTGACGCCGCAGCTTGCCCCCCGTTGGACGCAGACCTTGTCCTTGCCTTATGGTCAAAAACCTATAATACCCAGGGCAAACCGGATTGGTCTCACATTTTCCCTTATTATGCGGATGACATCATATTCCAGGATACGATCCAGAGGGTGGAAGGCAAACACGCTTTCATCGAAATGTGCAACCGGCTCACAAAACGTTGCAAGGAATTACAAATGGAAATTGCCTCGGTGGTGGCTTCTGAAAACACCATCTTCATCGAATGGGAGATGATCATGATCTTCCGCAATACTCCCAGCACCTCCTTATTCGGGAGCACCCGATTGACCCTGGGCGATGATGGGACGATCACCCACCAGAGAGATTACTATGATTTGTGGGGCGATATCTTCGCCAACGTACCCCTGATGAAAAGAGCCTACCCCGGTTTTATGAAAAGGATCTTCGGCTGAGAACGACTGCGATGAGACTACCGCGAGAATTACAATACATCACCAATAGCCTCAAACCCCAGCATTC
>SKPR01000048.1 GCA_007119455.1 Candidatus Brevefilum sp.
ATAAAATCAACGCTGCCACTCCATAAACCAGCGCGACATAAGTTAAGGTATTGAGTTGTTTACGTAACTGGCGACCGATTAACATATATCCGGCTGCCATCCAGGCACCAAAAAGTGCCAGAAAATTTCCCCACATCGCCCGTCCGGTGAAGACCTGACCCTGGCAGATTAACCGACCTTGATCAATGGCACAGGTATGTCCGATTCCAACAATCACACCGCCGGTAATTGACACAACCAGACCAATGATCACCGAACGACGAATGGGTTCGCGTAAAACAAGGGGGGATAAAATGGCCACCCACAACGGCGTCGTGGTGACCAAAACAACCGAACTGGCTATGGAAGTGAATTGCAACGAGGTGATCCAGGTTGCGAAATGCAGTGCCAGAAATATGCCGGATAAAATTCCCTTCAGTAAATTGGCAGAAGTCATCTTCCGCCATTCAGGTCCATGTCTGATCAATGCAATAGGGACAAGGACCAAACTGGCGATAACCAGCCGGGCAGCTGCAATGGTTATGGAAGAAGCCTCAGCCTGGGCAAAACGGATGAAAATGGATGCGGTCGAGACGAAAAGGATCCCCGCACCAGTGGCAATCAGGGGACGATATGTGGTGGAAGGATCATGCTGGTTACTCATGGACATTAATTGTAATCGATACCCCTTGCTTGACAAAGCCGCGACCCAATACTACAATCTCATAAGTTGCGTAACTACTCAGCATGCAGGGGAATATGGGGCCCCCAGCCTTCAGCAGTAGAACTACCTGAGCAGTTACTAAGATTTAATAAATGGAGTTAAAATGACCCACATCATTACCAGTTTATGCGTGCGTGAAGGCAGTTGTGTTACGGTTTGTCCAGTTGAATGCATCGTTCCTGGAAAACCAAAAGAGGAATGGCCCTGGTTCTATATTGATCCCGAAACATGTATTGATTGCGGAGCCTGCATTCCTGAATGCCCCTTTGGGGCCATATTCCCCGAAGATGAAGTCCCTGAATCTTACCTGGCAGCCGGGGGAGAAGTGCAATCAATGCCAGCCGGGACACCGGGTTTCGATGAAACTTTTCACGGACATGATTATGAAGGTAATGAAGTCCAGGTTGATCATACTCGCACCCTTGAGCCGGGTGAAGAACTTGACCTGACCAAAGACATTCAACCTAATTATGATTATTTTGAAGAGGGGCCGGGTTATAACGCCTTGATGGACTGAGAGAATTGATGCCAATCAAGCAACAGGCTGGAAAAAAACCAGCCTGTTTTTTTTAATCAATTATGATCGATTCTTCTGCCGCCATGGCTGCGCCAACGATACCGGCTTGATTTCTTAATTCAGCCGGTATGACCTCGGCCTGGATACCTGTAAGATATTGGCCATATTTCTTGAATTTCTTACTGACCCCGCCGCCCAGAATGATCGCGTCTGGATTAAACAGATAATCATAGATTTGCAGCACCTCGGCTAATTTTTTTCCCCATTTTTTCCAGGAAAGGTCGTTCTCCTGTCGCACCCCATCACCCGCGCGGTGTTCAGCGTCTTTACCACGGACCTGAAGATGTCCTAATTCAGAGTTTGGCCATAGTTCGCGCTTCACAAAAAAAGCAGAACCAATTCCGGTACCGATTGTCAGAAACAGGACATGGTCATCTTCGAATTTCTTCCCAATCCCAAAGCGCATTTCGGCCAGGCCTGCAGCATCCGCATCATTCAGAACCACTGCCTGGCAACCCGTTGCGTCAGTAATTAATGAAGCCAGGTTTTGCCCCACCCATTCGTGACTGACATTGGCCGCTGTTTCCACAACACCCCGGCGAACAACACCGGGGAAGCCCGCACCGATTTTGCCCTGCCACTGGAAATGATCAACAATCCGTCGAATCACCTCGAGGACCTGATCTGGATTTCCAGGAGAGGGCGTCGGTATCCGGTAACGTTTTTCAAGAAATTCGCCTGTTTCAACATCAACGGGTGCAGCTTTTATCCCGGAACCTCCGATATCAATCCCTAATACTGCCATAGCTACTCCTTTTCTTCAGATGTTCAATCGCACCCGTAATTCAAATGCTCTTCAAACGTTATCGAGAAATTATGCCGTCCCGAGTTGTCACACGCTGCCCTGAAGAAATAATAAGGTGTTTCAGCTGGAAAAGCGACGGCCCTAAGGGAGCCAAGATCCGGATTACTGATCGGTGTTGGTGGGAGACCGGCATTCTGATAGGTGTTATATGGCGATTCGACTGTGAGATCCACAAAAAACAACGGTGCTTTCCACCAGGTTTGGGTTTCTTGTTGAAAGCCCAGGGCATATTGGACAGTGGGGTCCGTTTCAAGGCGAATGCCCTGGCTCAGCCGGTTATAAAACACCGATGCAATCAGGGGTTTTTCTTCTGCAACGACCGCCTCTTTTTCAACAATGGACGCCAGGATTAATGCATCATAAACGGATAAACCCTGCCTGGAAAATCCTTCAATCAGGGCTGCATCCATGTTGTCCGAAAAGGTGGTCAGAATTTCTATCACGACTGTTTCCAGATCTGTTTCTCGGGGGAACACATAAGTGCCGGGAAACAAAAACCCCTCTAATGAAGGCGCTGAATCAACAGGCAGATAGGCCAGATACATGGGTGATGGATTGTAAGCCAGTTCAATAAATTCGTTGGCTGAGATCGGTAACCCGCTACCAGCAATATTGTTCGCAACCTCTTCAATCCGCCAGCCCGGCAGAACCGTAACGATGGCATCCGTGATAGGCGTCTCTACCAGGTTTGATGCAATCTCCAGGGGCGAAAGATCCGGACTTAGCATGAAACGGCCTGATTTTAATTGTCTATCCATGCCAGTATAGACCAGATAAATCTGCATCAGCTCTGCGTCTTTAATCAGATTGGCTTTCTCCAAACGGATGCAAATCATCGCCACCGATTCACCCTGGTTAATATCAAAAGATTGCTCAATTGCCCCCCGAGCCTGAGGCCGGGTAAGTTTAGCCTGGTTGAAGAATAATTCCATCGGATAAACAAGGCGTTGGGTTATGGTCAGATTAGGAGAGGGCGGTCCGAATTGGGCAGTGACCCTGGCTCTGATCATCATCAAGCCCAGTACAACACCTGCCCCAATGGTCAGAAATAGTGCTAAAACAAGCCCCAGGGGAAACCGTTTTTTCCGTTGATCAGGCATCCTTATCCTCACTGTTGTTGATGAGGGTTTCATTATTGATCAGAAAATCCTGAAGCAATATGCTGGCTGCAATATCGTCCAGGTGCCCTTTCCTTTTCTTTCGACTGACACCCAGCGCAATCCGGCTTTGTTGGGCAATTTGGGTCGTACCACTCTCATCCCAGAGATGAACAGGTAGATCCGTCTGATCACGAATGGCATCTGCCAGACGTTGTGATTTTCGTGCTTGATGACCGACATTTCCTGTTGAATCTAAAGGCTGACCTATCACAATCAACCGGGCATCTTCTTCCTTGGCGATGTGGACAATCTTCCGGGCATCTTCCGACCGTGCCTGGTGTTTAATCACGTTTAAGGGGCGTGCGATGGTGCCGGTCGGATCGCTAATGGCCAATCCGATGCGCTTTTCACCCGGGTCAACAGCCAATACCTTCAACCAAACACCTCATCTATCCGTAGGAATCCCGTGACACTTGACAACATCACCACATAAAATAATTGATAGCAAAATTATACGCGAAATTCTTGAGATGAACAGCCTTACATGGTTATCTTTGATGTCCAGAAAAATTATGCGTTCGATGTCACCAGCCAGTTTTTAGGCAATTTACTCAAAATTAAGAGGATCATCAGCTTGTAGATGGATACGGATCGCTCGCCGATCCTGAGCCAGTAACGCTTCCAGATCGCCATTGGCTTGAGCCCTTGCCAGGATTCCAAAAGTGCAATCCTGACCGGGTATCTCAATATCTTCACGATCATCCTGGGTGATTTGTATGAACAACCCATTGTTCGGGCCGCCTTTATGAAGCTGTCCAGTGCTATGCAAAAAGCGAGGGCCAAATCCCAGGGTTGTTGCCCGCCCTGTTTGTTTAAGGATCCTCTCGCGCAACTGGTTCAATCGCTTCTGAACACTTGCTTCACGGGGCAGATATGCATTCAGGGCAATATAATCGCCTTCTTCCGCCAATGATGTAAATTGTTTAATAACCTCTGAGATGGAACCACACTGGCTGATCGAGCCAAAATCTGCACCATAAAGTTGAGTATCACCAATCCGGCAAATCAAATCAGGATCTTCCAGGTGACCATTTTCCAGGTAAAAATTGAGCCGTTTCTTAGTCCGGTTTTTACTGTCCTGTACGTTGGGTTGGTCAAACGCGTTCACACCAATGACCTGGCAGGCAAAGGCAATAACCAGCTCCCATCGATAGAACGCTTCGCTGAGGGCTTCGTGACTCGAGCTATTAATCACGACCAACGGGAAACCCGCCTGCCTCAATGCATCAGCAAATGCATCCCGGCCTCCATCAGACCGCAGGTAAATAAAAATCCTGTCAAAGCTATAATGCTCGACGGACGCCACCGGTTCATCGACAACTGGAAGGATGCCACGGCCTTCTTTACCGCTACTTTCTGCAACGAGCTGCTCAAGCCAGGCACCTAAAGGAGCCAGTGTCTCATCTGCCAGTATCGTCAATTTATCAACCCGGTTCCGTTCACCAACGCCAATTAAAATACCCAATAAGGCACTCAGGTTTCCTTCCAGCTTGTTTGATAGCAAATCGCTACTCATTACCAGGTTTGCACTGGACAAGAAATCTACCAGGTCTACCCCAATCAACGCTGCCGGTACAAGGCCAAATAAAGACAATGCTGAAAAACGTCCGCCAAGATTAGGATTTGCAGTAAAAACACGCCGAAATCCCCGTTGGTTTCCCAATTCAGCCAGAGGGCTTCCAGGATCTGTGATAGCCACAAAATGAGCGTTTTGGTGGTCTCCGAGTTCCTTCTCTGCCCTATGCCAGAAATAATCAAACAGCGATAGTGTTTCGGTGGTCGTTCCAGATTTGCTGGCAATAATGAAAAGGGTTTTATCGAATTCCACCCATTTTTCAGCAGTTTTTATCTGAGCAGGGACGGTCGAATCAAGAATTTTCAGAGATAACCCCTGTGTTTCAGGACTGAGTATCAAACTCATTGTCTCTGGTGCCAGAGAAGACCCTCCCATACCCAGTAGCAGGACCTTTTCAATGCCATCTTGCCGGCAAGATGAGACAAAACTCTCTAACTCTTTGATCAAAATCTGGCTCCGAAAAGGCAGGTCCAACCAACCTAACCGCTTTTGGACAAGTTCTTTTCCTTCCGACGTTTCTGTCCACAGCGTCGGATCATTCTGGTTTATCCGTTGAAGAATTTTGTTGTTTTTGAACGTATCCAATTCGGTTTTTACACCACCAGAGAGCTGACCTAATTCTGCAATAAATTCTTCCCGGCGCTGTTTGATTGTTTCCAGCAGTCCGTTGAAAGAATCAGCAAACTTCTCGACGCCCTCATCCTCAAGCTCCTGGGTGATCTCGTCGATCGATATGCCTATCTCAGCCAGTTGCCTGAAATTTGCCCGGGCTTCATCAAGATGATGATAAATCCGGATCTCAGGCTCACCATGGTCAAGGTAGGCTTCCAACGTTTCAGGCGGCACAGTATTGACCGTGTTTTCAGCCACCAGCTCTTCCACATACTTGACATCCACATAAGCCGGGTCTTTGGTGCTGGTTGATGCCCATAATGGACGTTGCTTTTTACCGCCTGCCTCGGCTATTTTTTGAAAACGTTTGGATGAGAAAAATTCCTCATATTCCTGATAAGCCAGGCGTGTATTGGCGACCGCCATCTTCCCGATCAGGTTCTCTGCCTGTGCTGTCATTTCACCACCCTCATCAACAATCCGCCGCAACCGCTCGTCTGCTTTAGTTTCAAGCCGCGAAACAAAAAACGAAGCTACAGATGCGATTTCAGAAATATCCTTACCCTGTTCGAGGCGTTTCTCTAAACCAGCCAGGTAAGCGCTCATCACTTCAACGTAGCGTTTTCTGGAGAAAATCAGTGTCACATTGACATTCACGCCTCTGGCAATTGCCTCAGTAATGGCAGGCAATCCAGCTTTTGTAGCAGGGATTTTCACCATTAAATTAGGACGAGCCACCTCTTGCCATAACCAGGATGCCTCATCGATTGTCGCCTGGGTGTCGTGTGCCAGGTTAGGATTAACTTCCAGACTGACAAAGCCGTCCTCACCGCCTGTTGCGTCGTAATACCCTCGAAAAAGATCCGCTATATCCTGGATATCCTGAATCGCCAGTTGATAGAACATATCCTCAGGTGATATCCCTGCCCAGGACATCGTTCTCAGGTCATCATCATAATCATGGCTTTCTGCAATCGCCTTCTGAAAAATACTTGGATTGGACGTTACTCCATAGATCTCACGCCGCTCAATCATGCCGGATAACGTTTCATCTTCGATTAATCCACGTGCTAAATTGTCGTACCACATGGACTGTCCTAATAGTTTTAATTTTATGACACTGCTCATCGGGTTAACCTTTCAGGTGTTTACTTTCAATTGCTTTAATTTTACCCACTCGTCGCAAATGTCTGGAGTCATCGGATGGTTCGGCTTTGACAAATGCTTCAACTATACGGATAGCCAATTCAGTTCCAATGACGCGTGCGCCAAGGCAGAGCATGTTCATCTGGTCATGCTCAACACCCTGGGCAGCTGAATATGTGTCATGACATAAACAGGCATAAACCCCCACAATCTTGTTGCCGGCGATACTTGCACCAACGCCAGATCCACACACAACGATCGCACGTTGTGCTTCACCTGAAACGATTGCCATACCTGCTTTTTCTGTAAAATCCGGGTAATCAACACTCTCTGTTGAATCCGTCCCCAGATCCAGCGGGACATGACCCAATCTGCGAAGTGTTTCAACAACGGTATCTTTTAGTGGAAAACCTGCATGATCAGCAGCAACTGCTATTTTCATTGATACAGTTCTTCTTATTTCCGGCCGTTATTACGATTTTCAATGTCACTTAAACGTGCATTCAAAAGAGATTGGGCTGTTTTGATCACATTGGCCACATTGAATCCATATTCCTGCATCACCAGATCGCCAGGAGCAGAAGCGCCAAATTTTTCTATACTGACCACCTGGCCCGATTCACCAACCCAATGCTCCCAGCCCATCTTGACTCCGGCTTCCACAGCCAGGCGTTTCTTAATCCCGGGTGGTAAAACCTGATCTTTATAAGCCTGATCCTGCTTTTCAAATAACTCCCAACTTGGGAAGGAAACCACACGCACATTGACACCTTCTGCTGCCAGATTTCGGCCGGCTTTGAGGGCCAAACCTACTTCAGATCCCGAAGCCATTAAAATCAGTTCAGGGTCATTATCCCCGATATCAGCCAGGACATAAGCACCTTGCTGCAGCCCTTCTGCACTCCCATACAATTCGCGGTCAATTGTGGGGACCTTTTGCCTGGTCAGCAGTAATGCTACAGGATGTTTATATTCTATTGCAAAACGCCAGGCCTGGGCTGTTTCGTTAGCATCAGCAGGACGGATCGTGACAAGACCCGGAATGATGCGCAAACTGGCAATATGCTCCACGGGTTGGTGTGTGGGCCCATCCTCACCCACACCAATTGAATCATGTGTAAAAACCCAGATTGATGGGTATTCTGACAGCGCGGACAATCGCACCGCAGGACGCACATAATCCAGGAACACCAAGAATGTCCCACCATAGGGAATTAAACCACCGTGGACAGACATTCCATTCACAATGGCTCCCATGGCATGTTCTCTTACCCCGAAATGCATGTTGCGGCCTTCGGGTGTGTCCTTCTGGAACGAAGGCTCCCCGTCAATCCAGGTTTTATTTGATGGCGCCAGGTCGGCTGAACCGCCCATCATTTCAGGTAAAACTTTAGCCAGGGCATTCAGCACTTTACCAGAGGCAGCCCGGGTAGCCATGCCTTTCTCATCAGGTGGGAACTTCGGTAAGGCCGATTCCCATCCATCTGGCAATTGACCATCAACAC
>SKPR01000107.1 GCA_007119455.1 Candidatus Brevefilum sp.
ATCAGGCGGCCATGCCGGGCATCTCGAGTGGGCAGGGCGCAATCGAAAATCTCATAGCCCAGCCGATAGGTCTTCATCAGGTTGACCGGATGGCCAATACCGAGGGCGTGCATGGGATATTCGTCCGGCACCAGCTCACGGGTCAGGGCTACGATCTCAGTCAGCAGGTTGCCCTGGGCGTCCAGCGGCCAGCCGCCGTATCCAAAGCCGTCAAAACCAATTTCAAGCAGCCCTTCTGCACACTTCCGGCGCAGGTCCGGGTAACCACCACCCTGGATGACCGCAAAGATCAGGGGACGTCGATCTTTATCGATCTGACGCTGGTCAATCTGGTGATCGTATTCTTTTTTACAGCGGACGGCCCAATCGAGGGTGCGTTTGACCGAACTTTCCTGCTCATCGCGGGGGGCATCCACATGGGTGCAATCATCCAGGCAGATCACGATATCACTGTCATAACTGATCTGCAATTGGATGCTCTTTTCCGGTGAGAGGATAAATTTCCGGTCTTTTCCTTCCGGGCGGAAGATGATCCCCCGGTCGGAAAGGGTGCCAAACTGGTCGGATTGGTGGATGAGTGAATAAGCCTGGAAGCCGCCGGAATCGGTCACAATCGCGCCATGCCAGTCAGCAAATTGGTGAAGGCCATTGAAGGCCTGGATGGTGCTTGAGCCGGGTTTTTGCATCAGGTGAAAGGTATTCATAACCAGTGCCTGGATGCGGACGGATTCAAGATCCCGTGAATCAACCGCACGGACATAACCTGAGGTGGCGTCTGGAAGAAAGGCTGGAAGTTGGAGTTTCTTTCCGCGGATCTGCATTTCTGGATTATTTGTCATCTCAACGGTACCGTTTCGTTTTATTCAGATTCAGGATCAGGATAAATTCCCGTTTTTGTCCACTTATTTTCGGCAGGATTTCTCCGATCCGACCACGCAGGACGATTTCTTTTTTGAGGGTCAGATCGCAGGCAAGGAGGATGTCCTGGTTTTTTCCAAAGACATCCTGAACTTCATTTAATAGTTTGGTCAACCGGTAGGGTGTGTCCATCAGGATGACCGGAACACGTTCAGTCTTATATTTTTGAAGAAATCCCTCACGTTGCTGGGTTTTTCGGGGTGGGAATCCAGCAAAGACAAACCGGTCAATTGGAAAGTCGCATAAGGACAGGGCAGCCATCAGTGAAGCAGGGCCCGGGATGGGGGAGACAGGGATCCCGGACTGGTAGAGTAATTCCAGCAGGTACTGGCCCGGGTCGGCAAATACCGGTGTGCCTGCGTCCGAGATGATGGCCATCGTTTCACCCCTGGCCAGGCGAACCATGATATTGTGCGCCTCTTCCGTTTCGTTATGTTCATTGAGGGCGATCAGATCATTCTGGATCCCCAAACGATTTAAGAGCCGATCACCCTGTCGGATCTCTTCACAGATGATTGCATCAACCTTTTGGAGTATGTCCAGCGCACGCAGGGTGATGTCTTTAGGATGGCCAATGGGGGTTGCCACGATATATAATTTACCGGTTTTAGATTGTTTGGGCATAAGATTAATTGTAACACTTCCACTTGATCGATGAAAAGCTGTTACGCTGGCTACTGGTCAGGTGCCTTGACATGTGGCATAATCAGGTCAATTAACCAGAGGAAGTTGTCAGGCGTGTTATGAAAAAGACCAGCCGGTTATCTCGAGTCTCTTTACTCTTGTTTGTGTTTTTCGGACTCGACAAGGTATTAGCCGTGATTAGAACGATTATCATAGGGCGTCAGTTTGGTCTCTCTGCAGAATTAGATGTGTTCAACGCTGCTAACAACCTGCCAGATCTGCTGTTTGCATTGATCTCTGGTGGGGCGCTGGCAATTGCATTTATCCCGATCCTTTCAGAAACCCTTGCAAAAAAAGGGCGTGAATCGTCCTGGAAATTATTCTCGCAGGTTGCCAACCTTGCATTCCTGATCACAGCCTGTTTGGCTCTCGTGGTGACTTTGTTGGCAGGCCCCTTGGTCCGGGGTGAGTTAGGGATTGCCCCGGGTTTTACCCCGGAACAGCAGGTATTGGCTGTTCAGCTAATGCGGTTGAACCTGATCGCAACCCTGATATTCTCGGTGAGCGGTCTGGTCATGGCAGGTTTACAGGCCAACCAGCATTTTCTTTTGCCAGCGCTTGCCCCGCTGGTATATGATGGGGGTAAGATCTTCGGTGCGGTTATCCTGGCGCCGGCGGTTGGGTATCGTATTGCCGGTTTCCAGCTGCCTGCTTTTGGGTTAGGTATACACGGGCTTGTTTACGGGGTGGTTTTTGGCGCAGCCCTGCATTTAATCGTTCAAATACCCGGGTTGATCAAATTTAAGTTTAAATGGGTTCCTAAAATTAATTTAAAAGATCCAGCATTACACAAAGTACTGAGGCTCATGGGCCCGCGTTTGGTCAGCATGGTTTTCATCCAGTTAATCTTTTTGGCCCAGGATAACCTGGCCTCTCGGTTGCCGGTCGGGTCCGTAACGGCCTTGAGCTTTGGATGGTGGATTCAGCAGGTTCCACAAACGATGATCGGGACTGCCATTGCCACCGCCCTCCTGCCAACCCTTTCTGACCATTTAGCTACCGGGGATAATCTGGCATTCAAGAAAACCATTGAAAGATCATTGAAAGTGATGGTCGCATTGTCTCTGCCAATCGCTGTAATTATTGGGTTGACCAGCTTGCCATTGATTCAGCTTGCTTTTGGCTTCACACTGGATGAATCTCAATTGATCTTGTGGGCAGCCCAGGGATTCCTGGTGGGGTTATTGGGACATAATATCGTTGAATTAGGGGTGCGTTCCTTTTTTGCTAGACAGAAGCCCCACGTGCCATTGATTGTTTCGGGGACCGGGTTAGTAATCTTTCTCGGATTGGCTATTCCTTTGATGGGAACGATGGCCTCGAGCGGGATTGCTCTGGCCAACTCCATTTCATATAGCATACAAGCTGTGGTGCTGATTCTGATTTTGAACCGGCATGTTCCAGAGCGATTTAAACTGGGGGGAACTTTTCTCAAAGCACTCGTGAGTGCAGGAATTGCAGGAATATGCGCCTGGATGGTATTAAGCTTCTTACCAATACCGCTGCATGGCGTATTGTTATCGTTATTGGGTATCGGCATTGGCGGGTTGCTTGGGTTGGTCCCCATCTGGCAGGAAATAAGAATGCTTGTTCAACTTTAAATCGGATGAGGTATAATTTTTGCCATGGTTAATAACGAAACTAAAGAATCTACAATAAAAAATGACCGTGCTGAGAAGAAGTCCAAAGGCCCAAAGAAAAAGTTTTTTGAGCGTCGTTCAGCATGGTTCCTGATTGCTATCATTCTGGTTGTTTTACTCCTGGCTGCGGGTGGAGTAACCGGTGCAGCCCGTGGGATTAATGACCGAATCAACATGGCTGAAACCCAGGCAGCCCCAAAAATCCAGGCACAGATCGAAAGTGCCAGGCAAGACCTTGAGGAAGGCCGCTTTGAGGTAGCTTTGAGTCGGCTGGATTGGATCTTAGAGGAAATGTCACAGCATCTGAGTGAAGAAGAGCTGGCTGAAGTCGGAGAACTTTACAGCCAGGCGCTGCTGTTACAAACCTCATATCAGACACCGACACCGCAACCTTCACCCACACCTACCGAGCCTGTGTATACCCCAACGCCGGATTTGCGCGGCGCAGAAGACCTCTTTAATGCCGCCAGGGGACATATTGCCAGTCAGGAATGGGATGAAGCCGTCCGGACTCTGGAAATCTTGCGGGAATTAAACATTGAATATCGGACTGTGCATGTGGATGGGTTGCTTTACGTTGCGCTCAGGAATCGCGGTATTCGTAAGATCCTGGCTGAGGGCAGCCTCGAACCGGGTATCTACGACCTGACTCTGGCTGAACGGTTTGCACCCCTTGATACAACTGCCGAAGGTTTACGCACCTGGACGCGTTTATACCAGACCGGTGCCAGCTATTGGGAAGTTGATTGGGCTCAAGTTGTGTTCTATTTTGAGCAGGTATATCCGCACCTGCCCAACTTGCGTGATGGCACGAACATGACAGCTACTGAGCGTTACCGGATTGGTGCGATTGAATATGGTTCACAACTGGCTGCAGCCGGTGAGTTTTGCGAAGCTCAGGAATATTTTAGAAAAGCGATGGCAATCAGTGACGATCCTGTCGCACAACCCACGGCGCAGTGGGTGGCAGAAGAATGCTGGAATATCCAAAATCCAACACCGGAGCCACCTCCACCTTCCCCGCAGCCAACTGAAGTGGAAAATGGGGATCAAGTACCCACCCAAGAACCCACGCCGACACCTACACCAATACCCGATGATGAAAATGGTAACGGCGAATAAATCCAAATAAGCTTATGTGTAAAAGCCATCCAGGTCTGTTCAGGATGGCTTTTTGATTCAGGGTTCTTCGGTGAGATTTCCCACAAGATCGTGCGTAAGCGCGCTATTGATCTGTACTTTTACAAGCTCGCCAATCGGGGCAATATCTTCGACCAGGACCAAACCATCAATTTCAGGGGCATCCCGGTAAGAGCGGCCGATGGATATCTGGTTTTCCTCATCCATGCCCTCGATCAACACATCCAGTACTTTCCCAATGAACTTCTGATTTCTCTCCAGGGATATTTCCGCCTGGATCTGCATCAATTGTTCAAGGCGTTCAGTTTTCACGTGCTCAGGGACAGGGTCACCAAGGGATTCAGCCGGCGTCCCTGGTTCAAATGAGTAAGCAAATGCGCCCAGATGATCAAACCGGACGGTCTGGACAAAGTTGATCAATTTCTGGAAAGATTTCTCGTCTTCGCCAGGAAAGCCAACAATGAAAGTGGTGCGCAGGGCAACATCTTCCATAACAGATCTGACCCTGGAAAGTGTTTTTCTGACAGCCATAACATCCTGGGGCCGGCGCATGGATCGGAGAATTGCCGGATCGGCGTGTTGTAAGGGCATATCGAGATAAGGCAAAATTTGTGGTTCAGATGCCATCAGCTGGATGAGCGAATCGGTCAGAAAGCCAGGAAATGTATACATCAAACGAATCCAGGGCACATCAGGTACAGCAGTCAAGATCGACTCTAATAAAGTCGATAAACCCTCTTTAAACCCAAGATCATGTCCGTAATCGGTGATATCCTGAGCGATGAGAATGATCTCCTGAACCCCCATATCTTGAAGCGCATTTGCATCGTCCACGATTGCTTGGATGGGTCGGCTGATCAGATCGCCCTTTATCAAGGGAATCATGCAGAAGGCGCAGGCGCGGCGACAACCTTCAGCAATTTTTAAATAAGCACTTCCACCCTGAATCGCTGCCCGGCGGGTGCCTTTTTCATCATGATGAACAGCAGGTGTTGACGGGAAGTATGCGTATGGAATCTGATTGCGTTGGTCGCTCGTTTCTTTAATGACCTCCAGAATATCCATCCAGCGACGGGTGCCCAGCAATCCATCAATCCCGGGGACGGTGTCGAGGATGTCCTGCCGATGGTGTTCGGTCATACACCCGGCTGCAATTAATTTTTGCCACGGCATTTTTTCACTGGCCAGGTCGGTCAGGACGGTGATGGCTTCCTCACGTGCGGCTTTTAAAAAACCACATGTGTTGACGATCAGGTATTCAGCATTTTCTGGTGTATGCGTTGGGACAAGCCCCTGGCGGTTGAGAAGTTGAGCCATCGATTCGGAATCGACCAGGTTTTTCGCACAGCCCAGCGATACCAGATGGTACGTGTCATTCGCTCGTTTAGTCATCATCGCCATCAATTATCGGTGTTGGTGTTGGGGTTTCCGTTGGCGTTTCAGCTTCGTCCGGGGTGCTGGTGAAAGTTGGCGTGCTGGTAGCTGCTGGCTGAACCAGGCCTGTTTCGGTGAAACTCAGTTCAGCCAGGTGCCCGAATAATCCCGGCGACCCCAGGTCTTCTTCATTAAAGAAAATTTGCAACGCGCCAATGTTTCCGGCCAGGATATCGATTTGATCCTGGCCTGAAAAATCATAAGCATTGCCAGTCATCATCCGGCCTTCGAAAGCGATCTCATCATCAACGGTGACCTGGACCCATACCCGTTGTCGTGGTATCAGTACCAGATTAATCGGGTTATCGTTGTCTGAGGTTGTAAACAAAGGTTGTTCCTCATCCAATGGGTCATTTATTTGATCGTCCGTTACCGCAAAATCATCGTCTATCGTGTCTGCTTCGATACCGTTATCAGGTGTGGCTGTGCCTGTGGCCAGGAGTACATCTGAAACACCGGGGATCTCTGTTTCCAACGCTTGGGGAGAATCAGTGTAAAGGATCCGATTGGCACCCCAAATCACAAAGGCGGCAAAGCCGATAAACAGAGCAGATATGATTAAAAGATCGAGGGAGAAGAAATTTTTCAGACGTAAAGCGCCAGGTGATAATTCCCGTACGGATGATTTTTTCCTTTTTCCCTCGTCCACCTGTCTTTCTAAACGTTGCTGTTGCAATCCTTCTGAAAATTCAAGCAAAATAGAATTGACATCCAGGCTCAAAAATTCTGCATAGAGGGTTAGCATTCCCCTGGCCTGTACAGGTGAGGGTAATTCACCAAAACGGCCAGTTTCGATCGCTGAAAGGTAGGGACTTTGAATATGGATATGTTCGTTGATATCATCGAGGGATAAACTCAGGCTTTTACGCCTTTTTCTGAGTGTTTGACCAATCCTTTGGAATATTTCTGTTGATTTGGATGAGTCTGGTTCTTCCTTTATTAGTGGCTCTGATAACGAAGGTATTTCATTTATTGCCGGGGTTTCTTCAATTTCTTGGGGGGGAATGGGTTCTGGGGCTTTTGTAATTGCGGAATCCGGATCTATAGAAAGTTGATCGGATTCATCTGCGGTGGTTTGTTCGGGTTTATCTGGCACCTGAGTGGTTTCAACATCCTGAGAGAGATGGTAGCCTTTAACTTGCAGGTCATCAAGTTTAACCCCGAGTTCACTGGCATACAACCTGAGGAATCCTCGCAAATGGGTTTTGGAAGGCAGGGATTCAAGATCGTCTATTTCAATGGCTTCCAAATAAGCCCTGCGAATGTGTGTCTTAAGGGCAATCTCGTCCAGTGAGATGTCCCTGGATTCACGTATTTTCTTTAACTTTCTTCCAGTTGATTCAGGCATAGGGGTATTATATTCCAAATGGAAACCGGCCTGTAGTTAGAATTTCGCACAGGCCGGTCTGATTTCATTACTTAATTAGCGCTTCAAACTGTAGATTCTGCATCTTCTTCCAATACCGGTTCCTGATCAGGGCTTACTTCAGCTGGTTCAACCTGTTCAGTTACTTCAGCTTCAGTTGGCTCTGCTGCTGGTTCCTCAGCTTCAGCCACAATTTCTTCAGCTTCCTCTTCTTCACCAGGTTCTTCACCTTCTCGGTGAACGATGACGGTGATTTCAGGAACGAGATCCATCGTCAGGTGGATTGGAACCGTGACCGTGCCTAATTGCCGGATGGGCTCTGTTTCGACCTGGCGTTTTTCCAGTTCGATTTCGTAGTTAGCCTCGATAGCCCGGATGATATCTTCATCGCTGACTGAGCCATAAAGACGACCTGTTTCACCGGCTTTGACAGGGAAGGTAAGCGTTTTGCCGTCTAATACTTCAGCGATATCGCTCAACTCCTCATTCAATGCCGCCCGGCGTTCCGTTGCTTTTACACTGATCCGTTCAGCCTGCTGCATTGCACCGGGAGTGGCCGGAATAGCAAAGCCTTTAGGGATGAGATAGTTGCGGCCATAACCAGCGGCAACTTTCTTTATTTCACCGGCCCGACCTAATTTATACACGTCTTTAATCAATAATACTTTCATTTTTACAAGCCCTTTCTTTCATAGATGAGTCCTGTCTGAAGGGTACAACAGACAAGCTAAAAGATTTTACCAGAAATGGATTGGAACAGCAATCATCTGCGGGAGGGAAACTTGATGAGTGTGTCTGCATTAAATATCACCAATAGGATACTTCCG
>SKPR01000003.1 GCA_007119455.1 Candidatus Brevefilum sp.
ACAAAATAATTTTATCATCACAAAACCCAACCCATCAGGTCAGAGGATTGCTGCTAGGCCTGTGCCCGTCGTTTAAACCGGTCTATCACCGCCATCAATGCCGCGGTATCATCCAATTTGGCCGCCAGCTTTGAAACAGCCAGCAAAGGGAGCTGTCGCGCCTCAGCCCCGCCATAACGCAGGACAGCATCGCGCAATGGCGAAAGGAGTGCTTCGCCCAAGACATCACCCGGGTGGCCGAAGATCACCATTTCAGGATCCAGAGAGAAAATCAGCCACAACAAGGCCTTGCCCAGGTAATCGGCTGAAACTTCAATGATGCTTAGAGCTGCCGGATCACCTGCATTAACGTCGCGCACAAGTTCGTATGGTGGGGGTGGTGTGGGCCACTGCTCAGGATAACGCAGGCTGGCCAGCTCGGCCATACCGGGACCGCTGGCAAATCCTGTCAGAGAACCGGGTTCTCCTAAACCTGCGGGCCCCTCGTCTGAAAAGCGCATGCGGCCGATCTCACCGGCCGCGTCATTGGCACCATGGTAAGCTTCCCCCTTGATGATCATACCGGTGGAAACAACCGGTTCCAGATCCATCAAGATCAGGTCATTTATCCCTGTCCCTGCGCCAAAATAAAATTCGGCCAGGGCGCTTGCAGTGCTGCGGTGTTCGATCAACACGGGCAGGTTGTACCGGACCATTAACCGCCCTGCGAGGGGGGCATCGTCCCATTGGGGCAGATCTGGTGGGGAGAATACCATCCCACGGGTGAGGTCAACCGGCCCGCTTATGGCGACAGAAATCACCTCCGGGCTTCGTAACCGCTGTGCCCGGCAAACTTTGAGGAGCTTGTCGGCCAGCTGGCAAATCACATCGAACCCTTCCAGGAAACTCGCTGCAGACGGCGTTTCCATCTGTATGCGCTCGTAAATCAGGCCGTTCATATCACCGTACACTGCGATGGTCTTGCTGCCGTTAATGTTCAACCCCAATATCCTGGCAGTGATATCGAGCCCATTAATGGTGTTGTCAAATGAGCGAGTGACCATTTAGCGTGCCCTTTCTACCCTGGGTTATAAAGCGGAATTGTAACTGCTCAGGTCATACTGCTGCTGACGACCAGGGGATGTGGTGTGGCGGCGAAGTCGCCACACCACATCCCCCACTTTCCCTTTCATGCTGAGTCGTTACGCGGAATTAATTATACGACAATCTAATACCGTCCGTGGTTTTTACTTCTGCCGGGCAATGGGGTAAAATTCTATTATCATCCGGTTCACGCCTTTGTAAGTGAACCTTAAAAATTCCATTATTGATAAAAAATCTATTGACAGCGGCACAGGGTGTATTATAATAGGCAGTGTTATATTATTAAACAATTGTCTATTATTAAACATCTCATTTCTCTCTGTCTTATTTTACGAAAGGGACCATATCAATGGCCAGACGAATGGACCGGCGTGTCCAGCGCACACGTAAATTATTGCGCGAATCACTGATGGCGCTCATCCTTGAGGAAGGTTACGAGTCAATTTCCATTCAGGATATTACCGACAAAGCCAACCTGGGCCGGGCTACCTTCTACCTGCACTTCAAAGACAAGGACGAGTTGCTCCTGGAGTTGATGGATCACGTCATGGCTGGTTTTCTTGACCAGGTGCCGCAACTCTCTGAAGCACAGTGGTGTTTAGAAGATTTAAAGGCATTGATTAAGCTCTTTGATTTTGCCGCAGAACACTATGATCTTTACCGCATCCTGGTCATTGGCAGCGGTGGCATCACCGCCTCTCGCCAGCTTCATCGGACCATTGCTGAGAATGTCGAGATGAGCCTGCAAAGGAAAATCGAAGAATCAGATTTAACACCTGAAGTCCCGGTTGAATTCATCGCAAACCATTTCGCGGGTTCTTTGCTCTCGTCCATCTATTGGTGGCTTGACAATGATCTACCCTATTCTGTTGAAGAAATGGCATTGATGTTCCAGAAAATCAACATGTTAGACCGGTCAACCCTGCTCGGGTTGGAAAAAGCTGAACAAACAACCGAAAATGAGAAGGACAAAAAGAAAAAACGGGGTAAAGAAAAAGACCCCCAACCCAACAAGGGCCAGGACGACGAGCAAAAAGAACAGGAACCCATCGAGGAATCGCTGGTTCGTGAAGAATAAAAGAAAGATAGATAGGTGAAATGATGAACATCCTGCTGGTATACCCACAATTTCCGGACACATTTTGGAGCTTTAAACACGCGCTCAAGTTTATCCGGAAAAAAGCCTCTTCACCACCGTTGGGGTTGCTGACGGTGGCAGCCATGCTGCCAGCCACCTGGGAAAAACGCCTGGTGGATATAAATGTCAAGGATTTACAGGATGATGACCTGGCCTGGGCGGATATGGTTCTGATCAGTGCCATGACGGTTCAACGCAAATCATCCCAGGAGGTCATTAAAAAGGCACGGGAAGCCGGAAAAACAATCGTGGCTGGCGGTCCTCTTTTTACAGCAGAACCGGAGGCATTCCCGGATGTTGATCACCTCATCTTAAACGAAGCGGAGATCACCCTGCCCCTGTTTCTCGCTGACCTGGGACGCGGGAAACCGGAAAGAACCTATACGACCGACGACTATGCCGATATCACCACAACACCTCCGCCCATGTGGGAGCTGATTGAACTCCGTCATTATGATTCCCTCAGCCTGCAGTTCACCCGGGGATGCCCTTTTAATTGTGATTTTTGCAATGTGACCGCTTTATTGGGGCACCGCATGCGCCTGAAGACAACCCAACAATTGATTAATGAACTGGATAAGATCTACGCACTCGGTTGGCGCCGGGGGATCTTCATCGTCGATGATAACTTCATCGGCAACAAACGTATTCTTAAAAGAGAAGTCCTGCCTGCCATGATCGAGTGGCGCAAAGGTAAAAAAGGCTGTCACTTCACCACAGAAGCTTCAATTAACCTTTCAGATGATGACGAATTGATCCGATTGATGGTCCAGGCCGGGTTTACCCAGGTATTCGTGGGCATTGAAACCCCGGACGAATTAGCCCTGGCAGAATGTTCCAAGAGCCAGAATCGCAATCGCGACCTCGTCAGTTCTGTTAAAAAACTCCAACAGAGAGGTTTGCAGGTTATGGGCGGGTTTATTGTGGGCTTCGACAGTGATGACGAGACGATTTTCGAAAGGATGATCGAGTTCATCCAGCAAAGCGGGATCGTCACCGCCATGGTGGGGCTGCTCCAGGCACCGATTGGCACAGAACTTTACCAGCGCATGCTTCAGGATGGCCGTATCCGGTCAGCTTATTCTGGCGACAATGTGGATGGTGAGTCCAATATCATCCCAAAGATGGATCCAAACCTGCTTAAAAATGGCTACCGTACCATCCTCGATTCGATTTATTCAGCCAAAGGGTTTTACGAAAGGGTGCGGACATTTCTCAAAGACTATAATCCCATTCATAAACCGGTTTCGATGCACTGGGAAGAGATCGCGGCCCTTTTTATGTCCATCTTTGAGATTGGCATCAAGAGTGAAGAGCGCTGGCATTATTGGCGGCTGTTTTTCTGGACTCTGTTCCGTTTTCCTAAAAAATTCCCGCTGGCGATCACCTTCACGATTTATGGTTATCACTTCCGCAAGGTGAATGAACTGCACGTGGTGTAATACCGCGCAACCCCATTGGCAAGTGATTGACCCGACCATTTTTGATGGCCGGGTCTTATTTTTTACCTATGCTCCTTCACGCTCAATCAGCGTCAGGATGCTGTGCGCCGGGCAGGGCACGGCCATTGATTGACCACCCATTGAGAGGTTGAAATCACGGGGTGCATCGGTCGGGTTGAGCACGATGATGGCCAATTTGCCATCTGCATTTTGGAATGCGCATGCCAGGAGCTTCCGATCCCGAACATGGCAACCAACGCGCACTGCCCCCGGGCGGACAAAGCGGGCGATGTGACCAAAATAATAATAGGAACTCTGATAGAGCAATTCATCATTCCGGGTATCTGCAATGATCTGAGCCGAGCAATAGTTACCCACATGGTTAGGCCCGCCCCGCTCATCCAGCAACATGTTCCAATCAATCCAACCCACCGTCCACCGGTTGAGATCGTGGATCATATTGAATGCGTATTTCTCACCCAGGTTCCACTCACCCAGGTGCGGTCCGCCAACCTGGCAGCCCTCAGTGAATAAGAGGTTGGTTTGAGGGTGTTTTCGGTGAACGCGAGTCAGGTTGCGAAAGCGGTTGGGCACCTCATACCAATGGAAGCCCACACCCCAGACAAATTTAGCCGCTTCTGGATCCTGTAAAATACGGTTTGCCCGCCGAAAAACCAGGTCCCGGTTATGGTCCCAAACGATGATTTTGATGTGGCTCAATCCAGCATCTTCCAGGGACGGACCGAGAAAATCCCGCACAAAATCCCGCTCTTCGACAGCCGAATAAACACAGGAATCCCAGACCTGGGTGGCCATCGGCTCATTTTGCACGCTGACGCCCCAGATCGAAACCCCTTCCTTTTCATACTCGCGAATATACCGGCCGTAGTAATCGGCCCAGGCCTGACGATATTCGGGCAATAATTTGCCGCCGTGGTTCATCTGTCCATTGGTCTTCATCCAGGGGGGCGGACTCCAGGGTGAAGCCAGTATGTTAACGGGCTGATCTGACCGTTCAAGGGCAGCCCTGATCATGGGCAGCAGGTATTGCCGGTCGCGTTCGATGGAGAAATGGTCCAGCGCCGTATCGCCAGGGACCTCGGCATAAGCATAATTTCCCAATGAAAAATCACAGGAGTTGATGTGTGTCCGGCACAGGGTATACCCATGCCCGGAAGGGAAATCGAAATAAGCATCGATCACTTCCGCCTGTTTTTGTGGAGAGAGTTGCTGCAAGACGTAACCACCCGCTTCTGTAAAAGCACCCCCGAATCCTAAAATCTTCTGAAATTGTTTTTCCGGTTTAACCGCGATTTCCCGGCTGATACCCGTCATTTTTTCACCCAGTTCCAGCTGGGTTTTGTAAGTCAGCCGATCCCCGGTATCTCTGGCGGTAACGATCATATCAAATTGCTTTTTGTCCATAAAGTTCTCCTTCCTGTTTTCTTTTGATTCTATCTTAAAACATAACTGCTCAGGTAGCTCTGCTGCTGAAGGCTGGCAGCATCGTCCTCCCATGTGTCAAAGGGCCAGGACTCACACATCCCAGCCCAATACTGATATAATTAATGGTAGCACGTGGCTCACCATGCGTCATAAAACCGCGTCTATAATAAGAATGGCACGTAAAGGCTGATATCAGGCATAAACCAGGCATTAACCAGGCATAAACTGCCCCAGCTTTGACTTTTATTTTAGATTGTCATAAAATTGGGTTTTGCATGTCATCATTATCTTTTTTAACTTTTTCAAGGAGCAAGGAAGGTCTATTAAATGAAAGCTTATAAAACTGAATCGATCCGCAATATCGTCCTGGCCTCGCATAGCAGCGCCGGAAAAACCATGCTGGTGGAAGCCTTTGCCAACTTTACAGGCAAAACCACACGCATGGGCCAGGTGGAAGATGGCTCAACGATATCGGATTTCGACGACGAAGAAATTCGCCGTGGCATCTCGTTATTCACATCCGTGGTGCCCATTGAATACAAAGGCATTAAATTAAACCTGTTGGACACCCCCGGTTATACTGACTTCATCGGAGAGGTCATCTCAGCCATGCGGGTATCGGATGGGGCGTTAATTCTGGTTGATTCTGTGGCCGGCCTGGAAGTTGGCACGGAGATGGCCCTGCAATATGCAGACCAATTCAACCTGCCAAAGATGATCCTGATCAATAAGATGGAGCGTGAAAACGCCAATTTCAACAAGGCCCTCGATTCCGTCCAGACCTTTCTGGAAACCCGCCTTTTACCCCTGCAAATCCCCTGGGGCGAAAAAGCTGATTTCAAAGGCGTGATCGACCTGTTGACCATGAAGGCCTATCCGGGCGAGGGCAAAGAAGGCGTGGAAATCCCGGATGACTATAAAGAACAGGCTGATGAAGGCCATCTGGCATTGGTGGAAGCTGCGGCCGAAGGTGAAGATGCGCTTTTAGAAAAATATTTTGAAGACGGTGACCTCAGTGATAAAGAGATCATGCGCGGCCTGCGCCAGTCGATTTGGGAAGGCAATTTCATCCCGGTCATGGTCGGTGCTGGCGCGAACAAAATTGGCCTGGCCCCCCTCCTTGAAGTGATCAGCAACCTGTTCCCCTCACCACTGGAGATCGCACCGGTTGTGGCGGCCGATAAAAATGGTGAAGAAATCACCCTGGAGCCCAAAGACGACGGCCCTCTGGCAGCCTATGTATGGAATACAACGGCTGATCCTTTCGTCGGGAAACAAACCTACTTCAGGGTTTATTCCGGAAAAATGGTCGCTGACGACCGGATTTGGAACTCCAATAAAGATGAAGAAGAACGACTGACGGGTATGCAGGTGCCATTTGGCAAAGAAGGCTCCCCGGTGGATGCCCTCCATGCCGGCGATATCGGTTTGGTGGCAAAGTTGAGTGTGACCTCCACCGGTGACACCCTCTGCCGCAAGGAAACCCCCATAACCCTGCCAACAGCGGATTATCCCAACGCGCTCTACCAGGTGGCGTTGTTCCCCAAAACGCAATCCGATGCCGCCAAACTGAGCACCACCCTTTCACGCTTATGCGAAGAGGACATGACCCTCTCGTGGCATAACGAACCGGCCACCCGGCAGACGATTTTACAGGGGATGGGTGACCAGCACATCGACGTGGCCATTCGGCGTGCGGAAGGCAAGTTCCAGCTTGGTCTCGAAACACAGGAGCCCAAGGTGCCTTATGAAGAACGGATCACACGTGAGAACGCAGCCATGTACCGCCACAAAAAGCAGACCGGTGGGGCAGGCCAGTTCGGCGAGGTTCACCTGAGGGTGATGCCCTTACAGGAAGAAGATTTTGAATTCTCCAATGACGTCTTTGGCGGCTCAATTTCCAACAACTTCATGCCCTCCATCGAAAAAGGCATCCGAAACCTGATGAAAGAAGGTGTCGTCGCTGGCTATCCTGTCAAAAACGTAAAGGTCTCTGTTTATGACGGCAAAGAGCATGCTGTCGATTCAAAACCGATTGCGTTTGAAATTGCGGGCCGCGAAGCCTTCAAGCTGGCCTTCAAAGGCGCTGGCCCGGTCTTGTTTGAACCCATCATGAAGGTGGAAGTCATGGTGCCTGAATCGAATATGGGTGATGTGCTCGGCGATATGAACTCCCGGCGTGCCCGGGTCCAGGGAATGGACACCCAGAAAGGGCGTTCAACCGTCAAGGCTCATGTTCCCCTGGCCGAGATGCTGCGTTACACCACCAATTTGCGCTCAATGACGGGCGGACGGGGCTACTTCACGATGGAATTTGACCACTACGAGATGGTTCCACAGCACATGGCGCAGGAGATTATCGAAGCCAAACGCCGTGAAGATGAAGAAAAAGAAGATTGAGCAAAACTTCTCCGTATTAAAAAATCAAACTGCCCGAGGTCTCACCCGGGCAGTTTTTTATGGGTCGTCTGCCGTTTTAAATCACCCCTGATCAGACGCCGAAAAAAGTTTCCTCATTTTTCATCATCATCAAAAATCCGGAGGGGGTGTCCGGGGTCCAGGTAGGCCTTGATCCGCGTCCCTTCGGGATAGATTGCCGTGTGTGCCATGATCGATTCCAGCACAATCCCGGAATCCAATTGAAAACGATAAAGATTAAGCATGCCGCGATAAATGCGTTCGCAAATGATGGCATTGCCTTCCGGGTCGGGGTTGAAATGAATATCATCAGCCCGGACAGCCACCTCCACACAGCTGCCTTCCGGACAATGGCATGGCTGGGGCAGAGTGCCCAATTCGGTTTCAATGCCACTGGCAGTTATGGTGGC
>SKPR01000179.1 GCA_007119455.1 Candidatus Brevefilum sp.
CAGGATAAGACAAACCCATGGCAACGGCCTGACCCAAGATCCGTCGATGCCGCAGATGCCGAACCCCCAACCGAAGAAAATCTCCCCACCCCTGAACCAAAATTGATCCAGATTTGGGAAAATTTAAGTCGGTGGGGTCTGGGTGATTCGGCGATGCGCATCGCCACAGCAGCCACAACTCTTGCACTGGTATTGCTGGTCGTCATATTAATGGATGCTTTTCACCTGAGAGATCCGCAATTTAGCGGCAATCCCGGCTCACTGGCACAGGCAGAATCCCAACTTGAACCTACAGCCACCACAGCCCCGCCCCCATTTCATGCCGGTGGGGGCGAAGATTGGGGTATCAGCCGCGAAGCCGGCTTGAATACTATTTTGAGGGCTTTTCAAGACCGTTACGAAGTGGTTCAATACACGGTCGAATCTGGCGATTCACTTTTTTCCATTGCGGATAAATTCAATATCAAACCCGAGACCATCCTCTGGGGTAATCGCAATACCCTGGGTGATGATCCCCATCTCATTTACCCTGGCCAAACTTTGAATATTTTACCAGTCGATGGTGTTTATCATCAGTGGAGCGCTGGTGAGGGGCTGAACGGGGTGGCAATCTACTATAATGTTGAGCCTGAAGATATCATCAACTGGCCAGGTAACGACCTGGACCCTGAAACTATTGGTGATTTTGGTAATCCAAACATTCCCCCGGACACCATGCTGGTCATCCCTGGCGGGAGGGGAGTCTTTACTGACTGGCGCGCCCCACGCATCAGGCGGGATGAACCGGCCACAGCCAAACACCTTGGCCCCGGCGCTTGCACCGGACGTTATGACGGTGTTGTGGGAACCCTGACATTTCTCTGGCCGACAACAGAAAGATGGTTATCTGGTTTTGATTGGAGTCCTGCGACCAACCACTTTGGGATCGATATCGCTGGCCGGCAGGGCAACCCCATTTTTGCCGCCGATCATGGTGTGGTGGTGTACGCCGGATGGAATAATTGGGGCTATGGCGAGATGGTCGTGATTGATCATGGCTCTGGATGGCAGACCCTCTACGCTCACCTCAGCCAGATCCACGTGGGGTGTGGTCAGCAAGTTTACAAAGGCGACACCATTGGCCTGATGGGCAGCACCGGCAATTCCTCCGGACCGCACCTTCACTTTGAAATGCGCAGCGATGTATATGGACGTGTGAACCCCTGGAACTTCCTGAACTGACATAGCCCAGTTAATAAAGTCTAGCTAAACACATGGACAGACATTAAAAACACCCTTTCCGTAATTGGATGAGGGTGTTTTTTCATTACGGGTATTTACAGACAACTTACCCAAAATAACAGTGATGGTCACCCCATGATCACATCGACCTGGTGCACAGTTCCCGGCTCAAAAATTGGTAGGATGTTGCTGTCGAGTAGTTCTCCATCTACACTGACCGACCCGACACCCTTCTGAATTCTGCCCGGGTTATGCACCTGGATGGCGTAGGTTGCGCCTCTGAATCGCCGGGTAAGGCTGAAACCGGACCAGTCCGCTGGGATGCACGGGTCAATGCGCAAGCCCAGATATTCCGGTCGCACCCCCAGGATATATTTAATACCGGCCTGGTATGCCCAGGATGCGGTACCTGTCAACCAGGCATTGCGCGCCAGACCGAACTGCGGGTGTTCATCACCAAGGATATTCTGGGGGTATACATAAGGCTCGCACTCAAATTCATCAATAGACTCGTTCCGGATCGCCGGGTTGATTTGTCGGTAGTACTGGTAGGCTCGATCGCCGTTACCGAGCATGGTTTCCGCAATCATCACCCACGGATTGGCATGCAAGAAGATGCCACCGTTTTCTTTTGCGCCAGGCGGGTAAGTGGTGACGCCACCTTTTTCAGGGTCAAACCCATCATAACCCGGGGTGCTGAGTTTGATGCCTTTACGGGTATTCAGTCGCTGGTAAACCGCCTCAAGGCTCATCCGGGCGCGATCATCCGGCGCAAAGCCTGAAAGGACCGCCCATGACTGTGCATTGGTGTAGATTTGCCCGTGCGAATTTTTATGCGAACCAAGCGGTTCTCCCTCGTGATTATAATAACGCAGGTACCATTCCCCATCCCAGGCTGCGTGATTGACAGTTGTTTTCATGCTCTGGTAATCCGCTTTAAAGCCTTCCATTGCCTTGGAATCTTCAAAAATTTCTGCCAGATTGATCATTTCCTGCAGAGCCACACCGTAAAGGTGAGCCGTGAAGAGCGATTCAGACCCTGCCGGCAAGTTAACGGTATCATTCCAGTCAGCAAAGCCCAATAAAGGCAGGCCATGCGCGCCAGTATTCTCACGTGTAAAATTGACGGCCCTTTTCAGGTGATCCCAAACAGATGCGGTTTCGAGGGGTTTTTCAGCACGATCTTTCTCATAATAAGGGATCAATTGATCAAGGAAAGTAAAATCTCCCGTTTCTTTAATGTATTCTGAAACAGCCAGGACGCCCCACAGGTGATCGTCACTGTAATAATCCGGGCGGTCCTCTTCACCGGCCGAATCGCCCATATTCGCCACCATCGTCAGCGGGTTGAACTGGTGCATGGCTGAGCCATTCACTTTCTGCACGCTCAAGAGTTTGATGAGCAGATCCTTACAATACCCGGGTGAGCCAGGCAGGGCGCCCATGATGTCTTGAGAGCTGTCACGAAATCCAATCCCGCGTGCGCCAAAACCGAGCTGGTAAAGGGAGAGGTAACGTGACCAGTTCAACGTAATGGCACATTGGCGCGGGGTGTGAATATTCAACATTCGATCCATGTCCGGATCCGGAGTATGCACCTGGGCTACCGAAACGATCTTGTCTCAGTGCTCGCTCAGGTCAGCAAAAGCCTTTTCTACATTTTCAGGTTGCCGGTAATGGTGGATCGTTGGTTTTATGTCAGCCACACGGGTCGATTGACCTAATAAGACGATCACCTGACGACTCTCCCCGGGGGCCATGAAACCAAAATGCAATAATAAAGCTGCGATATTATCACCCCGCAGGGCCAGGCTGTTGGTTAATTCTTTATCCTGCAGACCGCCCGGTGAAGCCCAACTTCCATAACCGTTATCGCCAAGGAAGATACGCCGATCTGACTCAAAGGATGAAACAGGAACGTTTGCCGTAAAATAATTGCGCCGGATCTCTTTCAGCATGAAAGGCGCCTGGCTGAGAACGACCAGGCCGTCATCTTCTTCATCCAGGTAAGATTGCATGGTTTGGGGGACCCAATCTGCATTATTGAGCTGCTTGAGGGCATCCGGATGGGTATACTCCACCACCGGGATCAGGTCAACTTCGGTCTCAACTTCTCGGAGATTAGTAACCGTGACCTGCTGGACGAGAACCGTTTCACCTTGTGGAATAAAGACCCTCACTTCGGTTCGTAAACCCATTACCTCAGACACAAATGTGGTGTACCCCAACCCTACCCGGCACGCATAACGGTCACAGGGCGTCAGGGTGGGCACATAGAAGGGCGAGAATACGGTATAGGCCCCATTTGAATCCGGGGTCCGTAAATACAGCGTGGACGCTCTAAATTCAGAGGGCGGATCCTGGGTGAGGTATTTCGTGATACGGTTCAGGGCGGGGTCCTGTCGGCAGATGAGCATTCCGCCGGTCTGGTCAATAAAGCCCCCGAAATCCAGGGTGCCGAGGTAATTAATCCACTTGACGGGTGTTTGGGGATTAGTGATGACATATTCTCTGGCGGCATCATCGAAATATCCGTACTGACCGGCTGTTTGATCTGCAGGCGCTGTGTTCATGCCACTATCCTCGTCTTCTGTATTAATCAACGACTTCGCAATCCCAGAGGTTTTCAGTTTCCAACCCTGACTTCGACAAATATCCGTTCTTTATCAATCGGGCTTATCAGGTTCCCTTCGTGCGGAACACCATCCACGCTGAGGGCGATGACATTGCCTTTGCCAACCCGCTTCACATCAATCTCATACACTGTTCCCCTGAACATCCTCCGGGCTTTGAACCCATTCCAATCGGACGGCATCACCGGGGTAATCCGCAAACCGTCATAATGAGGACGAATACCGAGTATCCATTGCGTGATGGCAACGTAATTCCAGGCGGCCGTTCCGGTAAGCCAGGAGTTTTTCGCTTCTCCGAAACAATCTGCTTGCGCACCGGCAATCATCTGGGCATAAACGTAGGGTTCACAGCGATGAAGGTCGCTCATCTCCTCCCTTTTGGAAGGGTTGATTCGCAGGTAATAATCCAAAGCGTTGTCGCCATGCCCGAGGATTGCTTCCCCGATCATGACCCAGGGGTTCGTATGGCAAAAGACACTGCCATTTTCCTTAAAACCCGGTGGATAAGAAGAGATTTCACCCAGATGCAGGTGATAACGGCTGAAAGGTGGGTTTAACAACATAATGCCGTGTTCGGTTACCAGATGGCGCTGAACGGCTTTCAACGCTTCTCCCGCCAGGCCTTCTTTGATACCGATGCCGGCCATCACACACAGCCCCTGGGGTTCTATGAAGATCTTCCCCTCGTCACTGGTTTTCGAGCCGACTGGCTTGCCATAATGATCATAAGCCCGCAGGAACCAGGATCCATCCCAACCGTAACGGCGCGTGGTGGCAGCCATACCATCTGCCAGACATTGCAACCGCTCTGATTCTTCGACCATCCCCACACGTTGTGTGATCTGTGAGAGTTCGTTGGCGGCCATGGTGAACAGGGCTGCAATCACAACCGATTCCGCAACTTTACCGTCACGGTTGGTAGTGGTCTGGAAAGATTCTCCTGGTTGATCCGAAAATGTATTTAAATTCAGGCAGTCATTCCAGTCCGCCCGGCCAATCAGCGGCAGTCCATGCGGCCCGATGTGATCGATAATGTATTGGATGCTCCGCTCGAGGTGTTCCAACAGAGATGTTTCTGTGCCGGGTTTATTTTCATAAGGGACACGTTCGTCCAGGATTTCCCAATCTGCTGTTTCCTTGAGGTAAGCGGCTACACTCAAGACCAGCCAGGCCGGGTCATCATTAAAATTGCTGCCAATAGCATCATTGCCTCGTTTGGTAAGGGGTTGGTACTGGTGATAGGCCCCGCCGTCAAGGAGCTGGGTGGCTGCCAGATCTAAGATCCGCTGGCGGGCTCGATCGGGCACCATGTGCACAAAACCGAGCAGATCCTGGTTCGAATCACGAAACCCGATCCCCCGGCCGATGCCGGATTCAAAATAAGAAGCCGATCGGGACAAGTTAAATGTAACCATACACTGGTAGGCATTCCAGATATTGACCATACGGTCAACATGCGCTACCGGGGTGGATACCTGCATGACACCCAGGTAATCCTGCCAGGCCGATTTTAGTTGATCAAAAGAATGATCAACCATTTCTGGGTCAAGATAGCGTTTAATAACCGGCAGCACGGTCCGTTTGTTGATCGTCTGTGAACCGTGGGGGTTGAACTTTTCATCCGGCGGGTTTTCGTGATAGCCCAATAAAAATATCACCCGCTTTTCTTCGCCTGGTTCTAATGAGAACCGTAAGTGCTGGACGCCGACTGGCGACCCGCCAACCGAAACCGAATTGGAAGCAAGGTCTGCCTCAACCACCCGGGGATTTTCCCACCCCCGGTAAGGGCCCAAAAAGGCTTCCCGCTGGGTTTCAAAACCGGTCAATGGTTCTGAGCAGGCAAAATATGCGAAATGATTTCGCCGTTCACGGTATTCTGTTTTGTGATAGATCACCGAACCTTCAACTTCAACTTCACCAATATTGAGGTTTCGCTGAAAATTGGTGGCATCATCATGAGCTTCCCACAGGCAGAATTCCACACTGGAGAAAACCGATAAACGCCGCTGTTCGCCCGACATATTGCTGACCGTCAGATCCCAGATCTCCAGCGTTTCTTGCTGGGGAACAAAATAACGCAGGTCAGCCCGAACTCCCTGGTATGCTGAACCAATCCAGGTGTATCCCATCCCATGCCGGCAGCTGTAATCTGCTGCTTTATGACGGGTCGGCATCCAAGTGGGCGACCAGAAGGTTTCCGTATCATTATCACGCAGATAGATGTAACGTCCACCCATGTCAGTGGGTACGTTGTTGTAACGATAGCGGGTCAGACGCCGTAAACGGGCATCCTGATAGAAGGAATAACCGCCGGCTGTGTTGGAGATCAAGCCAAAATATTTTTCTGTTCCCAGGTAATTGATCCACGGCAGCGGTGTATCCGGCCGGGTGATCACATACTCCAGGTTTTCATCATCAAAATAACCGTAACGCATCTTCAAAATTCCTTCTGATTTATAAAATATCCAGGTTATTCAAAGCTGTAACCCGGGCAAAACGAATATGACCTTCACCCATCAACCAACTTGTCCGCCGAGCTTGCTTTCAGCGGGATTAAGTCAATAAGAATATGTGTTCTTTCCGGCCATGTTTCGACATCGACACGCGGAAATTTGATGGTTTTTTGACCAGTCAGGATAGGCTGTTCTTTTCCGTTGACCGACACCTGACCAAGGCCATAATCACCATAGGACAGCCGGTGAGGGTTATGATAGACCACGTCCAGTTTTTTCCTGGCAAACCCGGTGTGAACCTTAATCCGGTCACCGTGGTCAAACTGCGATTGCACCAGTTTAGGTTCCAGGTGCAAATCGCCCAGATCACCTTTGACGCCAAAAGCTTCTGTCAGGAGCGCAAATAGATACCAGGCTGCTGAGCCGGTGAGGTACGGGTACATTCCCCGGCCGCGCGGGTTAAAGTATTCCGGGATTCCCGGGTAAATCCGGCTCTGGGTGAAATCCTGGCTTTGCTGGTAGAGTCCATCCAAGACCCGCCAGGCAGCTTCAGCCAGCCCCTGGCGATAGAGTGCATAAGCATACATGACGGCCATATGGCTGAAAACCGCCCCGTTTTCTTTATGCCCATAGGCAAAACCAAAGGCCCTCCCCAATGCTGGCGGATCGTCACCAAAATCCGTGTTAAGCCGGTAACCGTGGCATTGCGGGTCATAAAGATAAGCATCCACAGCCCGGACAACCGCCCCTGCCTGTGCTTCCGATACAATCCCGGCCATCAAGGGAAAAACCTGTCCGGTCAGGGTCATCCGAACGCCCTGCTCCCCGACACCTTCAACCCGCTGCCCGTGGTTGTCGTAATAACCATTGAACCAGCCCCGCTCAGTTTGTTGACCCGAAAGCCATTCGCTTTGACGTATGTGTTGTGCCAGCCAATCGGCTTTCTGAAAGAGATCTACAGCCATCTTTTCCAGCGAAAGTTTCACACGCTCGCCTGAAAGCTGGCGGCCAACCTGGTCAAAATAAGCCCCTAACAACGCCTGCTTGGCGACGATTGAATCGTAATCAACCTGTTCCGATACACGATCCAATAACGGCATCAGTTCTTTAGCAAGTGAAACCGTGTCAACACCCGCCTGCACCAGAGCCAGGCATAGTTCGCCCAACAACCGCAAATTTCCGGCGTAAAGGGCAGAAAAAGCAACGCTTTCGCCTCGTTCAGAGGCCATATCAAAGGCATCATTCCAGTCGCCCCCCTCCAGGCGGATGAAGTTGTGCTCGCCGACATTAAAAAAGGCCGTCAGATGCCCGACCAGCAGATGCTCCAAAACCGTCCCCTCGATCACGTCGCCAGAAACGGATTTTAATTGCGTCCCCTCTGATGAATCCCACAATGGGTCCACCTGTTGGGCACGATGGGTCAGATGATCTTTGAAATAAGTTTGAGGCTCAAGCAAAAAGCGGATATTTCCGGAAAGATCGAGATAAAGCTTCGTGGTGAGCAAAGGCCAGGCCGCATGATCCATCCAGACTCGGGGAATATTGTTGCGATCGGCTTTAAACTCACCCGGGGCAGATCCCAGTATG
>SKPR01000174.1 GCA_007119455.1 Candidatus Brevefilum sp.
ACATTGAACGGGAGCTGCCGGATATTGGAGAGGGCGTGAATAACACCGGCGATGGGATGGATTAACCGCTAACGATCAAGCAAAGCTAGCAGAGATTCGAAAGAATCGATCCAGGAGATATTGTTGAGAAAATCAGCCAGGCTTGGGGATTGTTCCCGAAAAGTCACCACTGCCGGACCAATCGGGTCATCACCTGAGGGACCGCCACCCGGTACCACATTATAGGCCCCATAGAAGGCAAAGTAGGCCTGGTTGAGTTTGCGAATTCGGAAGCCGTTTTCCCAGAAGAATTGTCGTCGAGCTTCCATATAAGCTTCTGCAGCTTCAATGGTCCCTTGAGCAAGGAGTTCGTCCACCGTGACCCGGGTTTCACGCATCTCTAACCGGAAGTCAAACGCGTCAGGATCAGGTTCCGCCACGGGTGGCGGACTTTCAGGTTCTTCTTGGGGTTGCAACAATTCAGGGGGAATATGTTCAGGATAATATTTCTGCAAGGTCAGCAGGCCCAATTCAATACCAGCCAGGGTTGCCACGGATTCGTTGATGGTTCGGATTTCTTCGCTGTTGAAATATAAATACCCCAACGGGCGTGGCATCAGATAATTGTGGACCCATTCATGAGCGATGATTTCCGTCAGCCTGACCAGATTTGAGGTCTGCATGACCATTGCAGGATACGATGCCATACCGCCAATTGGCACGACCAGGGCGGCATGATCAAGGTCATAATATATGGCCTGTTCGACATGGTCCATAACGTCAACACTCAAACCAGGAGTCAGGGACACACTCATCAGGGATGTGATTTCTGATCGTGGGGAAATAATAAGGTTATAGGGGATGTCACTCACATGGTATAGCGTTGGAGGGATAACCTGTCCCAGGAATCCTAAACCTTCATCGTGGATGATGTCCATAATTTGATTCTGTAAGATGGATTCAGCCAGGGGTGCCAGGGATTCCAGGCGATGTATTTCACGGTTTAAATTCTCCTTGAGCGGTTGGCTCGCTGCTGCAAGATCGTCAATGGTTGGATCAGAATACATGACCAGCATTTCATGGTTGAGGGTCTGAACGTTTCTGACCTGATCCAGGTAGTCTAAAACAAGCTGGGATTGTTCTTCAGGGGTCATGAAACGGTGCGCGCTCAGTGCCCAGCTTGAGAATTTAGTCACTGCAGCATCAATGGTCCAGGTGACGAAATCAAACTCCTGCTCGCGGGTAAAAGTCCGTACCCGTTCGTTAAAACCCCCGGTTGGGACGATTGCGCCGCCTGTTGTAAATGCAATCAGAAAGAGGAAAATTGACAACCGAAAAACACGCCAGATGATGAATGGAATGGATCTTAAGCATGCCTTCAGTTTCATAAATAGATTCTAGCATATCGGTTTAAAATGGGGAAGAACACCAGCAATATTTATATCTTGAACAGGTCATCTGATTGAATGAATCGGTTTCACAACTTTAAAAAGACAGGAAATTGTTGACCTTTTAGATTATTGGATATAATGGCCACCGTTTTGTTAATATTTTTGTTTCGAACTAAAATGGATCATGGATGATGTACAATATGGGTAAGTTATGAAGCGGGGTACGGTTGAAAGGGTATGCTTATGAAACAAACCCGTCGAGATTTTCTCAGAACCTTATGTCTGGTATGTGGCGCTGCTCTGGTTAAGGGCTGCACACCACTTGAAGAAATCCATACTGCCACACCGGAAGATGTCCAAACGCTTGCAACCGATGGGCCGTGGGAACCGGCATATTTAAAACTGCATCACGCGGGTAAACTTGATGAACGAATAGAGCAGGTATACGCCATATTTGAAAACTGCCAGCTCTGCCCGAGGCGATGTGGCGTAAACCGGCTTGAAGGCCAGCGGGGTTTCTGCCGGGCACCTGAAATGGTGATGGTTTACAACCACAGCCCACATTTTGGTGAAGAATTGCCGCTTGTTGGGAGGCGCGGGTCAGGGACAATTTTCTTTTCAAACTGTAATTTGCGTTGTGTGTTTTGCCAGAACTGGCCGATTGCCCATGAAGGATGGGGAAATGAGGTCAGTGACAGTGCCCTGGCAGATATGATGCTTGACCTGCAGCGGACAGGTTGCCATAACATTAACCTCGTGACCCCTACCCATGTTTTGCCCAACATATTAAGAGCTACGAAAATTGCTATGGAAAAAGGTTTGCGTCTGCCCTTATGTTACAACACCAGTGGATACGAGCGGGTGGAGATCATCGAAATGCTGGATGGCATCGTTGATATCTACTTGCCTGATCTTAAATTCATGCATGGCGAACAAGCCGAACGTTTTAATCAGGCCAGTGCTTATGATTATCCCCTAAAGGCCCAGGAATCGATCATTGAGATGCACAGACAGGTGGGTGACCTGATCTCGGATGACCAGGGTATTGCCTTACGGGGCCTGATGGTGCGTCATCTGGTGATGCCCAACCGGGTAGCAGGTACGCGGGAATTTGTGCAGTGGGTGGCTGATAACCTTTCGAAAGATACCTATGTCAATATCATGGCGCAATACCGGGTGGAATATAAGGCCTTTGAATACGAAGAAATTGCCAGGGCTATTACCTCAGAAGAATTCCTTGAATCGATAACCTGGGCAAAGGAAGCAGGCCTCACCAACCTTGATGAGCGTTCATTGGCTCAATATGATATTCACCTGCGTAATTCCCCCTGAATTATGCCCATAATCCGGGGATGGGGGCCTGGCAAAACCCGCATCTGCCATCCTCGATGCGGTTATCTTCAACGACAAATCCGAGCCTTTTGATGAGGGTTTCACCACATGCCGGGCAAAGTGTATTTTCTCCCTCGTGGCCGATCACTTTGGCGATGTAAACATAGTTCAGCCCTGCTTCCATTGCAATGGACCGGGCCTGATCGAGGGTCGATACAGGTGTACGGGGTAGGGCGGAGAGCTGGTACAAGGGGTAAAACCGTGAAAAATGCAATGGGACATCTGGCCCCAACTCATCAACAAGCCAGGTGCACATTTCCCTGATTTTGTCCATATCATCATTCAGTGTGGGGATAATTAGATTGGTGATTTCAAGGTGCACCCCGGCACGATGCAGCGTTTTAATCGTATTAAGCACAGGTTCAAGTTCTCCCCCCACCACAGTGTTATAAAAATCCTGATCAAAACTTTTTAAGTCTACATTGGCTGCATCCACTTTCCCACATAACAACCGGAGTGGTTCAGGTTGGATATACCCGGCGGTGTGGATCAGGTTCAATAGGCCGGCATTCTTGGCCAGGGTTGCGATATCCGACATGTATTCATAGAAGACCACCGGTTCAGCAAAGGCATAACTGATCGCTTTAACATGAGACGACCGGGCATGGTCAATCGCTGCTTCTGGAGGCAGGTCAAAAACATGGACATCTTCAGGTGAAACCAGCGCAATATCCCAGACTTCACAAAACTTGCATTGGAGGTTGCATCCCACCGTGCAGATGGATAGCACCCGGCTGGCTGGGTGTACATGATAAAAGGGTTTGCGTTCGATTGGGTCTTCCTGCACCAGAGCCGGGTTCCCATAAGCCAGGGTAAATCCTTCTCCCTTTTTATTTTCCCTCACCTTGCAGACTCCCCTGTCACCATCTTCCAGTTCACACGCTTTGGGGCAAAGGGTGCATTGAAGATTGTCTCGCGCCGTTTCTTTAAACCAGGGTGATGGCATGGGTTCAAACCGCCCTTTTAAGGACTCAGGATGGTCACCTGTCATGTTCTTTTCAATCACCTTTGGTGAACAACTCAGGTTGCTGGCCAGGGCGGAACAGCCAATCAGGGTAGCCGTTTTGAGAAAATGTCGGCGGCTAAATCCATTTTTGGGGTTATTTTTCTCAGGCATCTTTTAGCCTCCCGGTTAGTACGATCATACCAAATGCTGAAATATTTGCAACACCCGCAATCAGGCAGCAAATTAAAATGCCCCAAATTGGCGCCATAATGATGCTGGCCAGGCTGGCCCCAACACAGGCACCGATCAGTTCCATACTATAAACACTACTGGTTGGTTTTTCAGCAGGTTGGTTGCGTGCTGAACAACAGGCTGCTGATAAGGGAAAGCCCAGGCCATTCAGAAAACCGGATAAAAGGGTTAAGATTGAAAACACACTGAAAATCAAGACCGGCGAAATCAATAAACGGGCATTTTCAAGGCCAAATGCGACCAAAATGCTGAAAATAGCCATTCCAAGTTGGATTTTCGCGAGGTTCCGAATATTCTTCTTGTCATTAATCAGCCGCTGTGAGACAAAAGCACCACATGCCAACCCCAGCATGAAAATGGCGATAATGACCCCGATAATTTCATACACAAATCCGTATACACTTTGGAATGAGAAGATCAGGGCAATTTGCAAAACCATCGCTGAAAATCCGGTGGCAAATACGCTGAAAAGAACAGCTGTATGGGGTTCGGGTTTAAGGCCTGCCTTGATGGCTTTTGATCCGAGTGCGATTGTTGGCGGGAGAATTAATAGACCCACAACCCACCAGGGTTGGATGTACAGTAATCCGGTTAAGGTCCCGGTCTGACCTGCTCGTGTCAGGACTTCCAGGAACATGGCACTATAGAAGTAACCGATCGGTTGAAAATCAGAGTTAATGAAAAATCCCCGAGAGACCGTAGGAAGAGCTTCAACGATTTGTTTTTGTTCTGCCTCGGAGGGAATGGTTAGCGGCACAGGGCCCGGCCCTTCCAAATGTGCAGTTTCACTGCGCCCATGATGGCGAAGGATCCAGCTAACCCTTCTACGTTGAACCTCCTGAAACAAGGTGTGATAAAACCGGGGTGTGAATGTATCGCTTTGAACACCGCTTTCCAGGTACCTGGATTCCAGGATGAGCGGATCTGTCGATACCTGTCCATCAGATAGCGATCCGAAAAAAAACAGGTTAGTCTCACCTGCAACCGCGATATGTGGGAAAACATCTGTAAACGTATGGAAGAGGGTTGCGTTGCGGTTGCTGATGGCCAGTCCGCTTAAATCGGGTGTCGAAATTGCGCCGAAGGCCATCACCCCATCGGGGTTGAGCCGCGCTTTTGCTTCCTCAAAGAATTCCCGGGTATAAAAGCGGTTGATCACTGCAGTTGCCGGATCGGGGATGTCTACAATGATCAGATCGTATGTTTGTTGAGCGCTTTTGATATAAAGTCGGCCATCGGTATGGATCAGGTTCACACGGGGGTCATTCAAGGCCGTCACGGTTGCATGTGGTAGAAAAGACAATGCAGACCTGGTCAGCACTTCATCCAACTCGATATAGTCGATTTGGGTGACCGGATACTGGACAAGTTCATTGAGTACCCCCCGCAGACCACCACCAATCAGAAGGATTGACTTCGGACTTTGATGCTGCACCATTGTGAAATGGGCAAATAAAACGGCATCCTGGTTTTCTAAACCGGGATCAGGTGCATCCGGCCCTGCGGAACTGAAAACAAGATGGCCGCTCTGATAAAAACTGTATTGATCTTCACGTTGCAATATGGATATCGTGCCGTGTTTCGATTGATGTGTTTCGATCAGTTGGTGAAGAGGCGCATAATTTTGCCATTTCGCCTGGTTCGCCCACGCATCCAGGTCGGATGAATAGCCCAGGAGGATACCGCCAGCCACGATAACAATCAGAAGTAACCCCTGCCAGTAAACCGCTTTTTTCAGTCCGCTCAGATTGATCAGAAAAATGGCGGCTGGCATGAGCATCGCCACGATTGCAGCTGATTGAAAGGCATTCAAATGACGGGCCATCAGAAATGTGAAAAATAATCCGCCAATAATATTGCCCATGGCTTCACCCATGTAGGTTTTGGCACCCCCGGAGGTGTCCTCGGTTTGTTCGCTTTTCCGCCAGAATTTTGAGAGCAGGACAAACTGCATCCCGAGCATCAGGCAGGTAGGTGCCATCAAAATAAAACACGTAATGGCCATATCATACAAAGAAAAATATGTTCCTGGGAGTATGTTGAAGATTGATCGGAGGTTTCGGATCAACAGGATGGTTGAGGGCAGGAGCAGGGCCAGGCCAGTGGCATTCAATGAAAGTAAATGCTTCGTTTTCTCAATTCTCTCAGCTAGAAATGCGCCTAATTTACTGCCCACGCTGACCCAAACCAGCCAGGCTGCCAGAATGAGGCCGATTGAAATCTCACTACCCTGGAAGATCATCAACAGTTCTCTGATGAACAGCACTTGCCCGATCTGCGAAACCACCCCTAAGACGAGCACCCCTGGCAGGTGGGTTTTAACCTTCAGCATCCGATGTCCAATGTGGTGAGCTGTTTTTGGGTCTGGCCAATTGGCTGTGTTAGGATGCGATCGTAAGTATCGGCATTATTCAGGCTCTGAAACATATGGTTATCATAACCATCAACACGCTGATCAAAAAAAGCCGCCATTTTCTCCGGGTGGTTTTGGTCTGTCATAAGGGTAATCATAACCCTGAGGGTCATCAATGGCAATATTCCCTGTTCTGTTTATTGGGTTTGTTCATGAATTTATGGTTTAATTAGCCCAGCTTGTACCTAAGGGCTATAATTAAGCCTAAAAGATCGGATGAGTCAAATGAGCGAAGTGATTAATAAGTTATTACCGGTAGACACCCAAGACATCACCCAGGTTGTAAGGTCTGTGTTTGATATCCAGAGTGTAACAGCGGGAAGCCCCAGGCTGGGTTATCATGTTCGTTACGAGGGTCAACTTAAATGGGCGGACAGTGAAAAGGCATATGATCACCTGACCGAATCCCTTGACCCGATGGGATTGATGCCCCTGTTTCGGGTCGAGAACGATCAACAGGTTGTCATCATTATTGAACAAAGACCTGAACCCAAAATGGGTGCGGTTTGGGTGAATATCCTGTTGTTTGTCCTGACCATCCTGAGCGTGATGTTTACAGGCGCGCAATTTGGTGAAACGGATCCGTCAACCTTGACCCAGGCCTCCTTTGGGGGTTGGGTCCGCTTTATCCTGCAGGGCTGGCCCTTTGCCGTAAGCCTGGTTGGGATTCTCCTGGCCCATGAACTGGGCCATTATCTGGTTGGTCGAGCCCGGGGAGAAAAGGTAACCCTACCATACTTCATCCCATTTCCCTTCAGTGCCTTTGGTACGATGGGTGCCTTCATAAACATGAAAGAGATTCCCAAGAACCGCAAGCATTTGCTCGATATCGGCATGGCCGGACCTTTGATCGGACTGCTGGTTACCCTGCCTGTTTTATTCATCGGCCTCAGCCTTTCCACAGTTGGCCCGATCGAATCAGAAGTTCCTCAGGGATATCTTATTTTCATGGAAGGTAACTCAATTTTGTACCTGCTGGCCAAATACTTAACCTTTGGTGAACTATTACCGCAGCCGATCAGTTACGGTGATATGGCCCCTTTCCTTTACTGGGTTCGGTATTTTTTCACCGGTATGCCTGTACCCCTGGGTGGGCTTGACGTGCAAATCCATTCGGTTGCCTGGGCGGGCTGGGCAGGATTATTTGTCACGGCAATCAATCTCATCCCGGCTGGCCAACTGGATGGTGGTCACATCCTCTATGTCCTGCTGGGAAAAAAGAAAGCAAGGCTGATCTTTCCATTTGTCCTTGGTGCTCTGGTCCTGTTAGGCCTGGCCTGGCAGGGATGGTGGCTTTGGGCTGCATTGATCTTCTTCTTTGGCCGGCGTTATGCTGAACCCCTGGATCAGATCACACCCATAGACCGGAAGCGGAAAATCCTCGGTGTGGTAGCGCTTATTGTCTTCATCCTGATCTTTATCCCGGTTCCTCTGGTGGTGATCCAATGAAAGCGATAAAGTAACAAAAAAATAATCTTTCAAGGTGTTTTAGCATCCTGGGTGCATTGAC
>SKPR01000099.1 GCA_007119455.1 Candidatus Brevefilum sp.
AATACCACACCTCAGATCTTTCAATCGCTACCTGGTTCATCTGAGGAGCTGGCGAAAGAGATTGAGGCCGACAGCACCAAGCTGCTTGAGAAACTTGAAAACGTCCTGGCAGGGGTAACAGAAGCAGAAGCATCCTATACACCAGGGCCGGAGCAGTGGTCGGCCAAAGAGACAATTGTAGAATTTATTCTGCATGAACGAGGTTTGCAAAGCTGGATTAATAATCTGGTGGCTGACCATGATTTAATTTGTGAAGATATACAAGTGCATTGTTTGTTCAGGATCAGGGCTACCTTAACGACCTATCCGACTCTCAGTGATCTGCTGACTGAGCTCCGCCGAAGTTTCAAAGAAACGGTGGCGTGTGTGGCTTTTATCGAACAAGATTTTATCCGACGTAAACCCAGTTACTGGCGTGTTGGTTATGAGTTGTTGGAGAAGTCCCTGGGCTATCAGGAGTATATCCGTCATATTGAGGAGACCATCCAGCTGGCAAAAAATGCCAAACCCGCATAAGTCCAAAGCAAGAGCCCTTTGCGAACAGGCAAGGGGTTTTTTATTATAAATATCAGGCAACTTGATCGCTCATTACCTTTCGGACACATGCAGAGTGCCTGGTAAATTATTGTTTTATCCAGAGGGAAAAAATTGACATTCTTCTAGAGAATCACAAAAATCAGTTGTGAGCGGCTCCACTTTTATTCTTTTTCAATTCAGGTGTTTTCAACTGTAGTTCAGTTTACAGAATCAGTTTTTTGTCCCAACCCAAATATGAATATATGTCATTATCTGACATATACGAAGCTTATAATTATCTCGACATCAATAACGAACACGAAAAGGTGAATCGCGCCATGTTTCCAGAAGTCATTATGATTCGAGGGGCCAAAGAGCATAACCTCAAAAAAGTTGATATCAACCTGCCCCGGCATAAACTGATTGTTCTGACCGGGGTGTCAGGCAGTGGAAAGTCATCCCTGGCTTTCGACACCCTCTATGCTGAAGGGCAACGGCGATACGTGGAGTCCCTTTCAACCTTTGCACGCCAGTTCATCGGTCAGATGGAAAAGCCTAAAGTGGATTATATTGGCGGCCTTAGCCCGGCCATAGCCATTGAGCAGAAACCCGTCAGCCGTAATCCCCGCTCAACGGTGGCAACAGTCACCGAGATTGCCGATTACCTCAGGGTTTTATTTGCCCGTATCGGAACCCCCCATTGTTACCAGTGCGGGCTGGCCCTCCACGCCCAATCCGCAGAGGAAATCGTCCGGCAGGTAGCTGCCCTGGATACCGGGACCCGATTCCAGATCCTGGCACCTTTAGCCCGCCAGCGGAAGGGCACTTTCAAAGATGTGTTCGCCCAGGCCTTGGCGGATGGTTACAACCGGGTCAGGGTTGATAACGAGGTTTTTGACCTGGCGGATAAGATCAAGCTGGATAAGAACAAAAAACACGCCATTGACCTGGTTATCGACCGGTTAGAAGCCCTTGACCACACGGATGAACGTTACCAGGATTACCTGACCCGCCTGACCGATTCGATTGAAACTGCGCTCAAGGTGAGCGAGGGGCTGGTCGTGATCGAGAAGGAGGGCGAAAGAGATTGGCTTCTGTCAGAAAGCCTGGCTTGCCCCGACTGCGGCATCAGCTTCCCCGACCTGGAGCCGACCATGTTTAGCTTCAACTCACCCCTGGGAATGTGCCCCGAATGCAATGGTTTGGGTGAATTATTTGAGTTCGATTTTGATATGATCATTGACACCCAGAAATCAATCGGTGAAGGGGCGGTCAGGCCCTGGGGCGAAATCAATAAGAAGAAAAACTCTCACATTTTCAAAGCATCCCAACAGATTCTGGGGCATTTTGGTGCGGATCATAACACATCCTGGTTTTCAATTTCCGAAGAAGGGCGGCATGCCATCCTGCATGGTGGAGTGCCGATCAAAGATCAGTGGGTTAATGAACGCGGCTCGGGAGAATATGAATATATTACCGAGGGCATGTTTAAATCCCTCAGGCGGCGTTACCGCCAGACCAGTTCAGAGGCTTCCCGCCGCTGGTATCAATCCTTTATGAGCCAGCAGCCCTGCCTGACGTGTCATGGCAGGCGTCTCAGACCTGAAAGCCTGGCTGTGACCATCAATGGGATCAATATCGATGGCATCATGCACCTCAACATTCGGGAAGCCCATCATTGGGCCATGGCCATTGGCGAAGGGCTGAATGAAGAACAATGGGCTATCGCTGAAGAAGTTCTCAAAGAGATTCAGGGCCGCTTGCAGTTCCTTCTGAATGTGGGGTTGCATTACCTGACCCTCAGCCGACCAGCCCCAACTCTTTCAGGCGGTGAAGGACAGCGTATCCGCCTGGCAAGCCAGATCGGCTGCGGCCTCGTGGGAGTGCTATATGTATTGGATGAGCCGACCATCGGCCTGCACCAGCGCGATAACACCCGCTTGCTGGAGACCCTCCAGCGATTACGGGATATGGGCAATACGGTGGTTGTGGTTGAGCACGATGAGGAAACCATACGCACAGCGGACTTTATTGTTGATCTGGGACCGGGTGCTGGGATTAAGGGGGGCGAGATCGTGGCGGCCGGACCAATGGAAAGCATCCTGGATGCGCATCAATCCCTGACGGGGCGTTACCTTAAGAAAGAGCTGATTGTCCATTCTCCGCATAAGAAACGCAGGCCGATCAACGGAAAATGGCTCACCCTGGTGGGCGCACGCCGCAACAACCTCAAGGATATCACTGTCAAATTCCCCCTGGGCCTGTTTACCTGTGTGACCGGGGTTTCCGGGAGCGGAAAATCTTCTCTGGTGGCGCAGACTCTGCAGCCCTTGCTCTCTCGAGAACTCCACCGGTCAAAGGATAAACCGGGTGAACATGACCATCTGGAGGGGTTGGATTATGTCACCAAGGTGGTCAATATCACCCAGGAGCCTATTGGCCGCACCCCGCGCTCAAACCCGGCCACTTATGCGGGTGTATGGGGTGATATCCGCGATCTTTTTGCCCTGACACCGGAAGCCAAACTGCGTGGATATGGCAAAGGGCGTTTCAGCTTCAACGTCAAGGGCGGGCGCTGCGAAGCTTGTAAAGGGTATGGACGTAAGAAAGTTGAGATGCACTTTCTGCCTGATGTTTGGGTAACCTGCAATGTCTGCAAGGGCAGCCGCTTTAATAATGAAACCCTCCAGATCCGCTATAAGGGGAAGTCCATTGCCGATGTCCTTGAGATGGATGTGGATCAAGCCCTGGCTTTTTTCAGCAATGTACCAAAGATCAGCCGAATCCTGCAGACCCTGGCGGACGTCGGCCTGGGATACATTAAGCTCGGTCAGAGCGCGCTGACCCTCTCTGGCGGTGAAGCCCAGCGGGTCAAGCTGGCCAAGGAACTGGCCCGGGTCAGCACCGGAGATACGGTTTATATCCTCGACGAACCAACCACAGGGCTGCATTTCGCTGACATTCAGAAATTGCTGGATGTGCTGCACCGGCTGACGGACGCAGGTAATACCGTCATCGTTATCGAGCATAACCTGGATGTGATTAAAACGGCTGACTGGCTGATTGACCTGGGCCCGGAGGGTGGAGATGATGGCGGATGGATTGTGGCTGAGGGCACACCGGAAGCCGTTTCGATGAATGGGACCAGCTTTACCGGTGCCTTTTTGCGTAAAATGCTCGACATCCCCGCACCTGTTTCCGATCTCTCAGAGCGGATTGCGATGCTGGAAAGGTCCCTTGAGTAAATGTTCAGATCACAGTTCCGATGTATTTTTGAGAGGAAAACCGGCCTGCCGAATTGGGTCAATCATAATCACTGGATATCTAAGCTGATTATCAAAATTCAGCGAAACCTTAATAAAAAAATCAAAGCTTGTCAATGCTCATGATTCACCATCCACCATGGATCTCTCAATAAGCTCTTCCTGGACAAAGGCAATAAGATGAGTCCAAAAACCTTCGAACCTCGCATTATTTTCAAGCCCGCTTTCACCGTGGTTGGGTTGACTCTCAATGGTACACACTCAGCAGACGACCGGGATGCGCTGTGGGATATTCTGGCTGAACGCTACCGCGAGATTCATCAGGTTGACCCGGATGCCGGCTACGGGGTCCATCTAAATAGTGGAAATCATCATACATACCTGGCCGGCCTGTCAGCGGGACCGGGTGGGGCTATTCCACAGGGGATGACGGCCCAGCACTTTGGACCACATACCTATGCCGTCTTCACCCACAATGGTTTTTCTTCAGCTTTGGCGGGGACAGTTGACGGCATCTTCTCAATCTGGCTCCCAGATTCCGGATTTCACCAGGCGGCTGGATATTATTTTGAATACTATGATGACCGCTTCCAGCCCAATTCAATCGATTCATTGCTGTTCATCTTTGTGCCGGTTGCGGAGAATAAACCTTAAAAAGTGATGCAAGTAAGAAATTTAATGTAAAAATCCTGATAATTTATAATTGATAAATCTGGTTGGTGATGTCAAAACAGCCACCGTCCATTACAAGAATCCTGATCCGATCATCGAAGAGAGTTGGCAGCATGGAAAGCAAGTTCCGACAGAGTATTAAACAGCATATCGTCAAATCCATCGTACTGATTTTAATGATTGGCGTTCTGATCTTTCTGAGTGCCGGCGATTGGGCATGGCTGGGTGGCTGGTTGTATTTTGGATTGGTCATCCTGAATTTCCTGATCGCTTCCATAATATTAATCCCCAGACGGCCGGATTTACTTGCCCGGCGGTCTCAGGCAGGGGTCGGAACACAATCCTGGGATCGGTACCTGGCGCCAATTGTGGGTTGGGCTCCATTATATATCGTTCTGATCTCAGGGCTCGCCTACCGTTTTACAGGAGAGATGGATATTTCAATCTGGATCAGAATACTTGCTGGCTTGATGGTGATCGTTAGCAACCTGCTCACGACCTGGACAATGTTGCACAATCCCTATTTTGAACCAACGGTCAGAATCCAGGAGGAAGAAGGGCATCAGGTGGCAAAAGGGGGTCCCTATGAGTGGGTCAGGCATCCGGGTTATCTCAGTTCCCTGTTGTTGAACCTCCCGACACCATTGATTTTTGGGGTTTTGTGGGGCTATCTCGGTGTGGCTATTCTGGTGGTGGCGCTGGTCATCCGGACAGCCAAGGAAGACCGCTTCTTAATGGAAAACCTCGCTGGATATCAGGATTATGCGGAGGAGACGCCCTACCGGTTAATTCCGGGGGTGTGGTAGTGCGTACATGACCCCTTCCTTAAGGCTTCTCCTCGAGGAGAAGCTGTCTGCGGAGCAGACTGATGAGGTGGGGTTTTGAAATTCTATAAATAAAGGGCTGGCTTTTTAGCCAGCCCCTTAGATGATAAAATCTTTCCTGGTTTTCCCTCAATTGAGCATTTCCTCCAGAGCCGGTTCAAGCATCGACAATCCGGTTTTACCAGCAGCGCGCCGTTTGAGCTTGTGTTCACGGTCAAAGAGGAAGTACGCCGGCCAGATCTCATTGTCGAAGGCTTTCTTGACCCGGTGCATATTGTCGATCCCGCAGGATTCGCTGATGCCGCAGTCATCAATGGCCGTCTGGACCTTTTCCATATCCGTGTCACCTTTCATTCGGGGGCAATGAATGGAAACAATCTTGAGACCCTTGGGAATGTAGCGGTCACGCCATGACTGGAGTTTGGGCATGTTCTCATGGCAGATATGGCAGCTGATGGCCCAGATATAAACCAGGAGCGGTTGCCCGTCGGCATTCGCCAGGTCTGGCTCACCATGGATCCATTCTGTTACTCCGTCCAGGTCGGGTAGTGGTGTTTTTAAACGCATGGGCATCTGATGTTTTCTCTTCCTATAGCAGATCCTGGCCAGGTTCCCAATCAGCGCCGCACAGGCCGCCGGCCTGTAAAGCCTCCAGCACCCTCAGGGTCTCATCCGCACTGCGGCCTACATTCATATTGTGAACAACGGCATACTGCAGGATGCCATCGGGGTCGATGATGAACAGCCCGCGCAGGGCGGCCCCTTCTTCCTCCACCAGGACGCCGTAAGATTCTGAAACCACATGGTTGTTATCGGATGCCAGCGGATAGCGGGTGCCTTCGATCCCGTTTTCCTCAACCGGGGTTTGCAACCAGGCGCGGTGAGAAAAGACCGAGTCGGTTGAAACACCCAGTACGTCTGTATTCAGCGCCTGGAAATCATCGTAACGCTCGGAAAGCGCCAGGATTTCCGTCGGGCAGACAAAGGTGAAGTCGTAGGGGTAAAAGAACAGGATCAGCCATTGGCCCTTGTAATCATCCAGGGTGACGGTTTCGGCCAGGCTGTCCATGTTTTTGGTGGTCAGCATCTCAAAATAAGGTGCTGGTTCCCCCACTTTTGCGTATTCGTACAATTCCATTGATCGTTCCTCCATTTAAATTTAATAGGTTAAATTCGCTTGTGAATTATAACACTAATCAGACCTTAATTGGAAGGTTCGATACCCTGTACACCGCCTAATTGGTTGATTTTTAAGGTCCAGCGGCTGCCGATTTCAGCCTGCATGAAAAGGTCGACATTGGTGGTTGTGTAGGTGTAAGTGTCACTTTCACTGGAAAACATGATGGTGTATGATTCCGTCCGTTCACCCGCGCGCTGATCCGTTCCCGGGTTGGTGGCAGGCCAGTTCGGCGACAAATCCTGCCCGGATGAGGTGACCGATTCCACCACGACCCAGTCCATATAGGTGTATTCGCAATAGTCATCATAAACCTGGTATTCGCAATCCTGAACCACTTCACCCAATCCGGTGCCGGTATCGACAACATATTCTTCGCCGCACACCTCCGTGGCACTGGGTTGCGGCTCTTCCGAGGTATAGCGGTATTCCTGGGTACAGCTACGCACCTGGGCACCCTCCGGGACTTCGTCGCGCCAATCACTATCGGTGACGGTGGTGTAGGCTTCAATGGCAATTGAGCGTTCCCAGGCGACACCGGCCACTTCGGCACTCAAGTCATCTGTTCGCATGAAGAGAAAAGCCAGGAAGATGCACAGGCCAATCACAGCCACCACCCCGAGGATGGTGAAAATTGTAAAAGAGCGGCCCCGGGCCTTTTTGGGTTCAGGGGCCATGGCAGGGGGTTGTTCTTGGGCTTCCCCCACGGTGCGCACCCTTTCGCCAGATTCACGTGCCTTCCCGCCCATGCCAATTTCCCCGCCGCAGTTGCTGCACAGGTCGGCTGTGGATGGGTTGCGCGTGCCGCAGAAGGGACAGTGGATGTCGGGTCCGGTCTTGGCCATTCGGATCAGGGCCTCATCTTTTATGAAGTTGAATTGCTCTTCATCCACCTGAAGGAACTCAACGTCGTCCGGTTGGGGTGCGCCGCAGCTGGTACAGGTCTTGATGGGGCCGGGGTTCCGGGTTTCGCAAAACGCGCAGACCCAGATCAGGGGGATAAAGCCAAGGGATTTTTGAGTCATAATGCCTCCGAGATTGTTTTTCTGGATGATGGATCATGTCAATTATAGGCAGGATTGCTCGAGATGTCTACCTTCAGGGTGGTGAATGGTGGGCTGTGAATGTTAGCATATGAATGGTATGGCAATCGTGTGGGTGTGGTGATTTTATTAGAAACTGGTTTATCCGCAAGTATTGAAAAATTTGCTACTTGCTTTTTATAATATTTTAATGTAATCTATTACTAATTCCTCATTTTTTTTATGACATCAGACCGGGGGCCGATATCAAGGCGCAATCCCTGGCACATAAGGAGCGCTGAATCATGAGTGTTTTCAAGTCCATCTCTAAATGCTTGCACCTGTTGATATTGCTGACTCTGCTGCTCAGCAGCGCGGTTGTTG
>SKPR01000245.1 GCA_007119455.1 Candidatus Brevefilum sp.
AATTCGTCGAATTCATCAGGTTTGGGAAGATTTGTAAGGAGAAGAGATTTGAAAAGCAAGGTTGTTGATCTTCGTAGAGGCATATCAAAGCCTTGGCCACCCATCATTATCGTTGACATGGGAGATTATGGGGTAGGGGCATTCATCTTGAGAGATGGCAGATTAGGATTCAGAAGAATTTGTTCTTTTCTGCAAGACAAGGCAGAGGTAGATGTAGATCCCAATAAAATGAAAGTGAGTTGGGATGGTATTCGTGGCAAAGGTGTAGCTACGGCTACTACTGTAGAAGAGATTCAAGCTACTCTTGAAAAGATGTAGAATAAAATAGGTTGAATTTATGGCTTTTGTATATTGTAAAGAATGTCATTGGAAACAAGATGATTTTTGGAACAACTGTTACAATCCTGTAGCCTACCTTAATTGGATAGATGATATCTTGTCTCAGGGGATGAGACGTAAAGATAAGAGGAAATTAAGTGTAGATATTGATCTGATACGGGATCTCCGGGATGAGGATCACATCCGCACCGGAAGCCACCCCAGCACCGAGGGTCAACCATCCGACTTCCCGTCCCATGATTTCGACAATGATAATCCGGTGGTTACTAAGCGCGGTACTATGCAACCTGTCAATGGCCTCAGTGGCAATATACTTGGCCGTATCAAATCCAATCGTTACATCGGTCATTGGCACATTGTTATCAGCCGATTTGGGTAGGGTCAGCACGTTCAAACCAGCCTCTTTCATCTTCAAAGCGGCTTTTTGGGTTTTCCGGCCACCGATACATACCAACGCATCCAGGTCATTCTCATGGTATACGTCCACAACTGTGCTGGTTTTGTCCAGCACTTCGCCATTATCTTGAATCTCATTCGGCATATCACGGCTGGTCCCGAGAATGGTTCCCCCGGCTGTCAACACGTTGGAAAGGGCATCACCGCCCAAATCAATCGTCTGATTGGCCATCAAACCCCGAAAGCCGTCCCTGAAGCCGATCAATGACATGTTATAAGTGTTCCGGGCTGCCTTTCCAAAACCCCTGATGGTGGCGTTTAACCCCGGGCAATCACTTCCGGCTGTGAGTATCCCAACTTTTTTCGACATGTGATTCTTCCTTCCTGAAAGTTTTCTTTACAGGTTCAATTATACTCATAACCTGACCGATCTCCTCCCTTAGACTGAGAATAACCCTCCTCAAAATCGAATTATAAAAAACCCACCCTATCTTTGGATGATCCAAACCCATCAATTTTCTCGAACTTCTATTCTTAATGAACAGCCAAAAAAAACCGGGTAAGCAGGAACTTCGCTCGCCCGGTTTCTTCATTAAATGTCGGATTTCGGTTCAGTCCTCTTGTACCTGAGGTTTCTGTGCGCTGATGAGCATTGAGACCACATAATCCCCCAAAACCAGTTCAGGATTGTCACTATTAGCCCATGTATTGATCACCGCATCAGAAGCACCCTTCGGTATGATCTGGATGTTCTCAAAGCCAGCATCCTGCAGATAAGTTTGGATTTCATCTACCGAGGCTGCACCGGCAATACAGCTTGAATAAGCATTTTCTCTGTTCTTCACATCTTCCGGCATTTCTGCCACCCTGACCGGGTCAGATATCGCAATCCGCCCGCCTGGTTTCAATACACGATAAGTTTCCTGGTAAACCCTGGCTTTATCCAGTGAAAGGTTCACCACACAATTTGAAATAACCAGATCAACCGAATCATCGTCAACAGGCAGTTGTTCTATCATTCCCTTCCTGAAATCAACCTGGGTGAAACCCGTTTTATGGGCATTCTTGCGGGCGAGGTCGATCATCTCCGGTGTCATATCCACGCCAATCACAAAACCCTGTTCGCCAACCAACCTCGCAGCCAGGAAAGCATCCATACCCCCTCCACTGCCCAGATCCAGGATGGTCTCTCCCGGTTGGACGTTTGCATATGCCAGGGGATTTCCACAACCCAGGGCCAGGTTGGCACCATCTGGTAACACTTGCAGATCATCCAGTGAGTAGCCAATGGCCTGTCCGTATTCATTGATATCCACCGATCCACAGCAGGACGATGATACGCTCGCATCCGAACAGCAATCGGCGCTTTTCGCTTTTTCAGCGTAATGCTTCTGAACGGTTTGTCTGATATTGGTTCCTTTTTGACTCATTTTGCATTTCTCCTTAATTCTCAACGATTATTGGCATATATCGACATTTATCGATTATAAAAACAAAAAATTTTTATCTTCGGATCAGTCAATTTCTGGTGCGAACACCTCGGATGAAAGATCGCAGCATTTTGCAATCGCCTGCTGGTTGAGGGTGTAATAGGCCATTTTCCCCTCATGCCGGACATGCACCAGGCCATAAGCCAGCAGTTTGGCCAGATGGTGTGAGACAGTCGACTGGGCTAATCCGGTGAGATCTACCAGTTCTCCGACATTACGCCATTCACAGCAGCACAATGCCATGATGTGTTGCCGGGTTGGGTCCGAAAGCGCTTTCCCAAAATTCGCAATCCGCTCAGTGAGTTTGCTGATCTCTTCATTCATTTCGCTATTATAATCGATAACCATCGATATTACAAGGGTTAATTTTATGAAATTTCTTCCTCCCTGACCGGTTTTTATGACCAATTCGAAAAATAATACGCCTTAGTCCTTCAATATTTTTATCGAAACCGATCAATTTTATGATAGAATCAGAACAATATTTTTCAACGAAATTTCCCAACTTAAAAGCAGGACTTATGAGACGAATCATCTCACTCACCACGGATTTCGGCCAGGAAAATGGGTTTGTCGGCGTGATGAAAGGAGTCATCTGGGGGATTGCCCCGGAAGCTCAGATTGCCGACATTTCTCATGAGATTCCACCACAAAATATCCGCCTGGGTGCTTACGCCCTCTGGCGCGTTGTCCCATTTTTCCCGCCGGGCAGCGTTCATGTCGCAGTCATTGACCCTGGTGTCGGCACCCATCGCCGTCCAATCGGGTTGAAGATCGGTCAGAACTACTTTATCGTGCCTGATAATGGGTTAATCACCCCCATGCTTGAAGACGGAGAACACGATGATCTCCCAATCGAGATCGTACATCTAAACAACCCGGAATACTGGTTGACCGATGTAAGCCATACCTTTCATGGCCGGGATATTTTTGCCCCCACAGGGGCACACCTCGCCCATGGCGTACCATTGGAAGAATTAGGAGAGCCTATAACAGATCCCATCCGAATTCCATTCTCCAAACCTGAGAAGACCGATCGTGGATGGCTCGCACACCTGACCATCATCGATGTTTTTGGCAACCTGACCACCGACCTGCCGGCTGCAGCCATCTCAGAAGCGAAAAATGTGAACTTTAATCTTAAAGGCCATGTCATTCCGGGGATCGTGAAATCCTACGGCCATTGCAACCCGGGAGAACTGATTGCCCTGGTTGACAGTGAGAATTATATTGAGATCAGCGTGGTCAATGGTAATGCTGCCGAAAAAACAGGGGCACAAATCGGTGACCCGGTTGAGGTCGTTATTAATGATTGACGAAAATTCTCGCCCACTGGTCATTGAAAACCTCAGTTTTCGTTATAATTCACGGAAAGAACCAGCTATCCAGGAGATAAATTTATCAGTTAACCCGGGTGAGGTGATGTTAATTGCCGGTTCCAGCGGTTGTGGGAAAACCACATTGATGCGCTGTGTCAACGGCCTGATCCCCAATGCCTACCATGGGGATCTGGATGGCGGTATAAGACTTTATGGGCAATCGGTACTGGATATGGAAATGGCAGAGATTTCCCAAAAGGTTGGAACCATCCTGCAGGACCCAGAACGCCAGATTTTAGGCACATACGTATTAAATGATGTAGCCTTTGGGCTGGAGAGCCTGGGATTACCCAGAGATGAGATACTTCTTCGGGTTGACCAGGCATTGGAAAGGATGGGCATCCTCCACCTCCGTGATCGCGAAACCTTTGGCACCTCTGGTGGGGAGAAACAGAAAATCGCCCTGGCCGGCGTACTGGCCATGAACCCAAAAATCCTCTTATTGGACGAACCCCTGGCGAGCCTTGATCCAGCATCAGCCCATGAGGCATTGCAGATATTCCGCCAGCTGGCTGATGAGGGGCTTTCTGTCGTGATTGTTGAACACCGGGTTGAAGATGTTTTTGCTATCGAACCCGAACGTGTTGTTTATATGGACGAGGGGCAAATTACCTATCAGGGGGGCCGTGAGGGGTTGATGCAGGTCGTCGATTATACCCGGATCAAGCTGCCCGCCGAGGTTGTGTTTACCAGGGCCAAAAATGATCCACCACCAGAATTTGAACCTGCTGTAGTAAAAACCGAAGATAATTCAGAGGAATTGGTCAAATTTGATGGGGTACATTTTCGCTATGATGAGGATCTACCGTTTGTTTTAGAGGATATCAATTTCACTATCAAAAAAGGCGATATCATCGCGATCTTAGGCCATAACGGATCCGGGAAAACAACCATGGTCAAACATGCTTTAGGGCTGCTCAAACCAACAAAGGGCGTTGTCCTACTGGAAGGCCAGGAAACCAAAACAATCACGATTGCGACCGCTGCAAAATCCGTTGGGTATGTGTTTCAAAGCCCTTCACAAATGCTGTTTGCACCAACGGTGGCTGACGAGCTGGCTTTTGGGCCTAAAAACCTTGGCTATTCCAAGGATGAGGTCAGAGACAATGTCCAATGGGCCATCCAAACCGTAAATCTCAGCGATGAGATGGAGTCACCACCTCTGGCGCTTTCCTTCGGCCAGCAAAAACGAATCAGCATTGCGGCGATATTGGCTATGCGTTCGCGTCTTCTGATGATGGATGAGCCCACAGCCGGTCAGGATTACTGGAATTATCGCAGTTTTATGGACTCAATTTTACAAATGCCCGGATTCGAAGCCATCGTTTTTATCACCCACGACCTCGACCTGGCCCTGACCTATGCCAACCGCATCATCATCCTCTATGACGGACAGATTGTGGCGGATGATGCTCCGGAAGAAATCCTTCTGGATGAGGACCAACTGATTAAATACAGGATTTTACCCACCTCCTTGCTGAGGTTAAACAAGCTGCACCTGCCCGAAACAGGCAGTTTCTTTCGCGCTGAAACCCTGGCGCACAAGATCGGTTAGTTTTTGCTGTCCAATTATCACTCACCTTATTAGAAAAGGAGTCAATAATGACTGAAAAAAAGAAATCAATCTGGCGGTTCGGCACCCGCGAAGTAGTCTACGCAGCAATCGGCGCAGCCCTCTATGCCGTTCTCGGCTATGCAACCAACATGTTGCAGTTGCCGGGTGCAGGCAACGTCGCCATCCGCCCTGCTGTTGTGGTTCCGATGTTCTTTGGAATCGCATTCGGACCCATCGTAGGCTTTATCACAGGTTTTGTCGGAAACGTCCTCTCCGACCTGCTGAGCGGATGGGGGTTCTGGTTCTGGTGGGATCTGGGTAACGGCCTGATGGGCTTCATACCCGGATTGATCGCCGCTCAAATTGTAGACTACAGGGCTACAAAATCGATGGTGATGGGCGTTGTTTTTGTCGTCCTGGCTGCTATTGGCGGTATGGGCGTTGCCTCAGTTTCAGAAATGTGGGTTTCCGGGGCGGACATCAATACCGTTGTCTTTGCCAATTTCATACCTGCATCGATGAGCAATATTATCAATGGCGTGATCCTCCTACCAATACTCATGGTGGCCTATGCCGCGGTTTCTAAGCGGTCTGGGCGCACTTAGTTTATTCAATATTTAAACAGGCGATCGCCATGTGAGATCGATCGCCTGTCACATCACATAACATTCAACGATTATGCTGATTAGCTGGCGATATAAATTACGGAACAGTATCATGGATCGCATTGATCCTCGGGCGCGCTGGATTTTCTCCTTTGCCTTCCTGCTTTCAGCCACCATGTTCTGGAATCCGGCTTTTTTATTGCTTTTCTTTTTATTAGCCGTCACCTGGTATTTGCTTGGCAGGACGAGGTGGAAGGAAACCCGGCGGGGATGGTTGTTAGTCGGCTTTATGCTGTTCACCATGATTGTGATTAACACCATCATTACCGGCGGTGGTGCCGGGGGTGTGGTCCCACCGGGGGGGCATGTCCTCTGGCCTGCAGGGTTCACGATACCCCTGGTCAACTGGCAGATCTACTTCGGTCTCACGGTTGAGCGGCTCTGGTTTGCCATCTGCCAGCTCATGCGCCTGGGTGGTGTATCCCTGATTTTTGTCCTGATCCCTTATACGATGGACCCCCGGGCCTACGGTGCCACTTTCAGGGGATTGGCCATGCCGGATAGCGTGGCCTATACGATGGAACTCTCTTTTCGTTTCATCCCCACCCTGGGCCGCGATCTCGCTGTCACCCTGGACGCACAAAAAGCACGCGGTTATGAACTGGAGAAATTTAAAGGGGGGATCTTCCAGAAAATTGCACGGATCGCGCCCTTACTGGTGCCGGTTACCATGAACGCCATTATCGCCAGCGAAGACGTGGCCAATGCCATGGATTTGCGTTGTTTCGGGCAGGCAAAGCGTACATGGATCTACCCCCTCAGGTATCACTGGTGGGACCACGCTCTAATCGCCTTCAGCGCGTTGATGCTGTTGGGCAGTGTTGTGGCCGTTCATATTTTCAATGCTGGCGGGTTTTGGGTGCCAGACTGGTTTATGCGTTTATTTGTTTAATCATCGGTTGGGAAAAGTAAACTTTAGGATTTTTCCAGTTGCTGTCGGCGTCGAGTAGATTATCAACCATCCATTTCTGCTAACCTGTCAGCTTTTTCAGCATGCAACTTCATGATCTTTCTCTTCAAATCGGTTGAACGTTCACCCTGCAGGGGGAAGAAAAACAGGATCACCAGGCTTAACAACTGGGCAACACCCGGAATCAGACCCACAATCGAACGGATCCCAAAAAGTGCTGATGCTGGCTGATCCAAAAAAATCTGCCCCAGGTTCATGGCGCGGGTGATAAACCCTGCCTGCTCGAGGATAAAAGCCGTCAGGAACAATGCAAGGGACTGGGCAGGTTTTGTAACTAAAGCGTTCGCGCCATAAAATGCCCCCTCTCGACGTGTACCGGACCGGATTTCGTCCTCATCAATTACCAGAGCCAGGATATTATAGGTAATTGTTGTTTGACCTGATAAGCCAAAACCGGCAATTACCAGACTGACCGGGATTAAATTTACAGGTATAAATGCCAATGAAATCAGTCCCATGCCACCAAACAGAAGATAGAACTGCTGCGCTTTGATCAGACCAAACTTTTTAACCATCACGTTTGAAAAGGGAATGCCGATGGCAACAGGCGTGAACAGATAGACCAATAACATGAAAGTGGTGGTTTGCGCCACATAATCAGCCAGATAAAATAATGCTCCGGTAGCCAGTGAATTCATCAACGTCAGCAGGAAGTTCATTGCAACAAAAAACCAGAAAGGTTTACTTGAGAGCGTATAGCGTAAAAATTCTGAGAAATTAAGGGGGTCATCCACAACTGAAAATTCACGCCGCTCTTTAACCTTGAGCGTTGTCAGGATGATGAAAAAGGCACCGATGATTCCCACAGCGAGCATGGCAAGCCTGAGCGGGAGCAGGGATGCTGCTTCATTACCGGCCTGGGGTCTGAAAAGGTCGGGTAATAAAAACCCGAGGACATAACCGACCATACCAAAAAGCGCTGAAGAGATCGATAACTGATTTCGTTCCA
>SKPR01000057.1 GCA_007119455.1 Candidatus Brevefilum sp.
CGTCGTCGACAATATAACAGGGTTCACTCCCGACCCACCCTGTTTGGACCGGGTTCCCATTTTCATCATATACCAGACCTTCAAAGATGGCTTTCTTCGCCAACACTGCCTCCAATTTGATATTATCAATCGTGGCAACCAGTATATTCCACGTGTGTAAGATTTTGATTAACTTGCCAGGGGAGACTCTGACGGATTTTACTGCACCACAATCCGGGTGCCGCTCGTTTCTGCATAATAATAGCGGTCAGGCGGAACTATGGGATTGGTCCAGCGATAGACCCACTTAGCTGCCTGGGGAGTCAGGTTAATGCATCCATGGCTCTGTGGGACACCAAATTCATTGTGCCAGTATGTCCCATGCAGGGCAACACCATCTCTTGTAAAATAACAAACCCAGGGAACACCCGGTAGATCAAAACCTGTTCCGAATTCACTGGGTGCGGCGTACATATGCCTGCAAGGTCTTTTAACAGAAGTCCGGTAAGCGCCTTTATGTGTCGCAAATCCGCCTTCTTCCATCCGCACACCACTGGAAATCCGTGCCATGAATACCAGTTTTTCTCCCTCGAATGCTTGAAGGGATTGTGTCGCAAGATCAACCACAAGTTTCTTTTCCTCTGGCGGTACATCCGGTGAAATTACCGACAACTCAGAATCAGATATCAAACGAATGTCGTAGGCTGGCACATAGTATTTTTGATGAATCCTGTCATCCAGCAATTCATACCAGGCGTTTCCTTTATCGTCAGTCAGTCTGTCAATGATCCACACAGTGCTGGCATAATAATATCGGTATACGACTGGGGAATTTCCTGAAATTGACTTGTATGCATCCACAAAAGGCGCGCTGACTTCACCCAGGCATCCAGTTTCGGGGATGACATCTACCGGTTCATTGATCCGTTTCCTGACAGGCTGGATGCGCCTAGAGTGCGCATAACCCGCACCATCCAATTCATACCAGACCCGATTAGATACGGATATATCCTCGCCAATCGTGATGCCCGTAATCTGCCACAAACTGTCCGCAGCCATGGTGGCTAACACTCTTGATTTTGGATCCGGCCTTAGATGCAAGGCATAACCATCCTGGATTACCCGTCCTAACAGATGGTTAGTGACCTGGCTGGCAGGTTGCGCTACCAGGTTTGACACCTGGTTGATGGGCAAGAGTAAACCACCCAAACCTAAACCGCAATATTTTAGAAATTCTCTGCGGGATATTTCGGACTCATTGCTTGACAAAGGAAGGGGGCTACTCATGGACGTTGACCAAAATACCCTCATGCGACCAGTTGAACAACCACTCTGCTTCTTCAGTTCGCATGTTGACACACCCATAACTCATCGGCGTGCCAAAATTATCATGCCAGTATGTGCCGTGAATACCATAACTCTGATAAAAATACATCGTATATGGCACATTGGTTAAGTGGTAGCCAGGCCCCCTCATCGTTGTTGAGCGAAGTTTGATCCACACCCGGAATTGTCCGATCACCGTCGGTGTGCGCCAGGTTCCAGTTGATACGATAAACGAGCGAACCACTTCATTATTCTCGTAAGCATCCAGGCGTTGGGCACCTAAATCGATATTGATCCAGCGTCCTTCTTTCTGGATTTCTTCCGGCAAGAGCTGATTTCCAACCTGTGTCGGAATGATCGTTGGTGTGAGCGTCGCAGTGGGTGTATGGGTCGGCGTTGGGGTGGAGGTGGGTGTATTGGTCGGGGTCGGTGTCGCTGTCGGGGTATTGGTCGGAGTGGGTGTCAGGCTGGGTTTGATAAAACTTTCCTGGCTGATCGGTGCTGCTTTGTCTTCGGCCCGGACAAACCCGAAGGGAACAAAGTCCTGGCTTAAAAACAGCGCACTCAGTAAAACCAGGGCAACAAAAGTCCAGATCCAAACCGGCCACCGTGTTGTGATGGTTACAGGCGGTGCAATTCGAGCATCGCTTTTGGATGCAGGCAGGACCGTATTGCTTGCCTGTTTTTCCTGTTCCTTTTTCAGTTCTTCATGAAAGCGTTCTCTGGCCCAAATTAATGCTTTTTCAACCCGGGGCTCATCCGGTGCAAATCTCTTAAGTTTCTGAAAATATTCCAGGCTGGCTTCTGGTTTGGAAAGGCCTCCCAGTAATAGCCATCCCTCCACATCCTGAGGGTTTTCATGAATGATTTGCTTTGCTATCCGACGCGCCAGGGCCCGATCACCGCGCCGCAGCGCAGCTTTGGCTTCTGCCATCAGTCGGCGACGATCGGGTTTAAGCATCATGTTTTAAGGATTTTGAACCGGCTGTGACGCTTCCTGACCGAGATAGCACAGAATGCCTGCGACAATCCCTTCTGCGACCACGTCCGTTTCTTCGGTAATAAACTGATAATCTAAATTCATAAAGCCCGCCTCAATAATCGCTGCCACCGTTTCAGGGGCAACTTCATTGAAGGCATGGTAATAAGTCATATCATCGGTCACCGAACCAGCATGGTATGGTAAACCGGTAATTTCACCATAACGTTCGGATAAGCACCGGGTTAACCGCTGGCTTCCGGGGACATCCTGGGCTGCTAATGCTGCTGCCACTTTAAACCCTGTGGCCAGGTCGTTGATGTATTCACACGAATCGAGGTGGATCGAAACCACGACTGCGGCTTGATAGCCGATCAAGCGGGAATCAAACTCCTCCAACAAATCCACCTGGAAACCCCTGTCGGTCAAATCTTTCTGAACTAGGGTGGCAATCTTAAGATTCAATTCAACTTCAGTCACCCCATTGGGACAAACAGCCCCCGAATCATAACCATAATGGCCTGCAACAATACCGATCCTGTTTTGAATATCCGGATCAGCAGGGTCCGGTTGGGATTCGAGAATGGGGTCGCTATCCATGATTGCCGATTCAAGGGCCTGGGCCATCCTGGTTTCCAGGCTGCTCTCGACCAGGCTGCCAGGCGTCCACAAGGTGAACAGCGTAGCCACGATGAACGCCACCCCAAGTACGGTTTGCAGACCCTGCCAGAAATTAAAGTGGCGGGGTTTGCTTTTTTTCGCGGGGGGATCAGCTTCAGCCATGGGTTCAGGCTGTTGATCTTCTTGTTCTGATTGATGGGTATCTAAAGACGGTTGCTCATCCATGTATTAAAATCTTACCTTAATTCTCCCATTTTTGACAGGGCTTCGATTATCTTGATTTTAGAAAAAATAAGTGAAATTTAAGAAACTACTTAGCATGCAATGGAATACGGGGCGCCAGCCTTCAGCAGTAGAACTACCTGGGCAGTTACAAATTTAATAATTTATCTTGTCTTTATCCATACAGATTAATTTCCACTTTGGTGAAATAATCCTGGATTCGGTAGAGACGAAACTTCTTTGTGCCGGTTGAGATTAACCCAATCCATTACCTGCCTTTTTATATTGACAAGCTTTCACGTAGAAAACTCTAAAGGCCAAATAATCGGGTAAGGCCACCAACAATAATGGCAATGATTGAAAAGTCATTGCCGCCAAAAGCATTCAGAAAGCCTGCTGTGGTGTTCATTGCAAAAGGCAGTGAAATGGCCTGGAATACAATCAACAGAATGCCACCCACAATTGAAGCTATCACAACACCCCGGATACCACCGGTTGCATTTGCCAATACCGCACCAGGACCAACATCAAAAAAGGCCGCCACAACCAGAGGCAGCAACAGGTAGGGATAGCCTGCCAAACCAAAGATAACCAGTGTCACCAGTGAGGCAATCATTGCAATCGGGAATCCAATTACCAATGCATTTTGACCGAAGGGAAACACCATGGGGCAGTCCAGCGCAGGGGTGGCGTCCGGGACTATTTTCCGGGCGACACCATTGAACGCCGGAACGATCTCGGCCAGCATCATGCGAACACCAGCGAGCAGGATTGATAGCCCGGCACCAAATAGAATACCCTGCATAACAATCCACAGAAACCACATCCAGACAACACCACCGCTGAAGGTCTCAGCTGAAAATTCAACCCCGGCGATAAACCCCATCACCAGATAAAGCAGAAACATGATGATCGATGTGGAAACTGTCATTGACTTGAAAAAAGACCAAGTTTCCGGCAAGTCCAGATCTTCAGTAGACTTGGCGGGATTCCCAAACCATTTACCGAGCAAGGCGCCAATCACCGCCAGAATGGTGGTGGTATGTCCGATGGTGAAATCCTCTTTTCCAGTCAATCTAAATACGAATGGGGTAATTAATGCGGGCAAAAGGGTTGAGAATAACCCGTGAATAATACTGCCAGCTATGATGATCGCCAATCGGTTAATTTGACCTCCGTCAGCCAGGGCGCCAACCACAATAAATGCGTTCCAAAACATAATATGACCGGTCAGAAACACATATTTGAGTTTCGTGACCCTTGCCAGCACCAGGTTGACAAGAAAACCCAAGACCATGACCAATACAATTTCGAAACCATAGGACCCAAGGAATGTCACCCAATCGGCGGCGGTTGCCTGGGCTTCTATGGCATAAATCGCACCAAAGAGAACCGAGAGCGGATTAATGACACTGACAAGGACATCCACCGCTGTAAAAATGATCAAAACCCCAGCCATGGTCTTGATCATGCCAGTGATGATCTGCGTTAAGCTTTTTTTGAGTAACAGCAAACCGACCAGTGCCACCAAACCCAACATAAATGTCGGCAACAACCGGGGAACGATATTAAAAATTATCCCGATATCCATCTATTTGCGTCCTTTGCTATGGTAAAAAACACATAATTTAATTTTTCGACCACACATGAAATATTCTGTGGCGGAGATTGCCTGATCGATATTATTTCTTTTTTATGTCTCTTTAAACTACTTTGACAATTATTTTCACAGTATCCAGCGCTCATTTATTACAAGATTGAGATCGAATATATTCAGATCCCTCGTTTTGAAAAAATCTGTTATTGAGTGATTAAAGCATCGTGCTGCTAAAAGTCACAGATAAGACATTCGTCCATTTTGTGTGATTCATCCACAGACCGAACAATCGATAAGGTACGGTTGATACCCGTCATAATTAAGATGCGTCAGCGTGCCATTTTCTTACGTCAGATATTTTCCTCGATCACATTTATTATTACAGGTATTGCCTTTTTTTCAACTTCTTCAGCGCTGAGGAAGTTTTCAATCACGACAACGGGTTTGTCATTCTCTTTAAATAATCTTTCCATTTCATCTGATGTGATCACAATATCATAATTCTCACCGGGGGCAGTATCGGAATCTGCACAAAAAGTTTCTGCGCTGATCTGATGCCGGCTCAAAACCTCATCAACGGTCATTTTCAGAATTAATGAAGTGCCTAACCCAAAACCGCAAACCATCATAATTCGCAAATTTCTCATTTTGCTCTCAATTCAAAATATGATTAAACAAATCCAGAACCCTGGCAAAAGTATTCCTGCCTTGATGAGAACCTGGTTTGTATATTTTCTCATACTTTCATCACCACGACATGATTTATACCTATTGGTACGATAACCTTTTCCATATAAATAAAGAATCGAATCCCTAACCTGATGAGCTGCCGGCAAGAAAAATATTTTTATGAACATATCATTCAGTTTGTGCCCCATACATAACTCATGGTGATCAACTCATAAAGGGGTATTGCCTAAATCTTGACGTGATGAATTTCACAAAGTATAAACAGGATAGAAGGAATTTAATGAAAGAAGAAATCAATCCTGAACAATTAAAGGAAGCGATGCGCGCCTGGATAACCGGGGTTGTTATCGTCACAGGTTGCCACGACGGTTATATACATGGGATGACGGCCAATAGCTTCAATTCAATTGCACTCTCGCCGCCAACCATCCTGGTTGCACTCCGCCAGCATACCCGGACTCAACACCTGGTCCAACATGGGGGTATCTTTGGTGTCAGTATTCTTTCAACTGAACAGGTTGATCTCGCCAAACGTTTTGCAGGACAGATTGATACGGAAATTTCCCGTTTCAAAGGGGTGGAAACCTTCAACATGATCACAGGCGCACCGATGATTAAAGACGGAATAGCCTTCCTGGATTGTAAGGTTGTTCAATCCTTCGATGTAGGCAAAACAACTGTCTTTGTCGGTGAAGTCCTGGCCGCTCAAAACAACAGGGATGGTCAGGCACCCTTGCTTTATTTCAACCGTCAATGGAGGAAACTGGCGAAATGACAATAAAACCGCTGACTAAGGCTGAAGGCGAGATTCTCCTAAAAATCGCACGAGAAGCACTGGAAACATCGGTCCGCGGGGAGCCATTGCCTGAGATCACCCTGGCAGTTTTTCCACAAACCCTGCAGGATGATGGGGCATCCTTTGTCACCCTGACCATCAATGGAAGATTGCGCGGCTGCATTGGCACACTGGACCCTTACCAACCCCTGGCTAAAGACGTCCAGGAACATGCTGTGGCTGCTGCGTTGCAGGATTTTCGGTTTCCAAATGTTCAGCCAGCAGAATTGTCAAAAATCCGGATTGAAGTTTCCGCCCTGACACCCAGGTCCCCCCTGCTATATGAAACACCGCAGGATCTGGTTGATCAGATCAGACCGGGAATCGATGGCCTGATCTTGCAGGATGGCCTGCGAAAAGCGACCTTTTTGCCCCAGGTCTGGGAAAAATTACCCGAACAAGAATTATTCCTTTCACATCTGTGTATGAAAATGGGCGCACCAGGCGATTTGTGGCGAAAAAAACCTCTGGATGTATTTGTCTACCAGGTCCAGGAATTTCACGAATAACGATTGTCAATTTTTCAACCAAAAAAGGCCACACAGATGTGGCCTTTTGGTTGACGTTCAAAATAGACTGATTGGTGTTAAAGAACTTCAGCTTCGGTGACTGGCGGTGAAACCGATTTAACATATGCCTGACCAAGCATATGATAGTAAACGGCAGTCCCATAAGCGGTGGTCAAAATAATGCCAATACCGCATGCAACCGAACCTAACGGGGCAATGATACCCATCGCGATAAAACCACCAACGAGAACCAGCAACCAGGATACAAAGGATTTCTTGAGCAAGGCAAAAATTTCTTTGAACTGGAAGGCGGCTTTGAACTCCCCTTTGGCAGCATAATTGGCAATTGCAGCCACACTCATAAATAAAATCAGGAGTGCCAGCAAAAACCCGACAAGCCCAAAGCAAATTCCCAGGATTGTCATCAAGATCTGCACAATTTCCTCTCGAGCACCACCACCGATTCCGAAAGCTGCGCTCATCAAACCAAAAAGAATAGCGTAAGGGATGGCGTAGATAAATTGAATCAAAAATACCATAAAACCACGCCCTAAATCAGCACCAAATTCCAGCTTAGGCAAAGCTCTTTCAGACCTGCCATCAATCACGTTTTTCGTTACGCTGAGTCCCCACCCCATCAGTATCAACTGTCCGATTATGGGGATTAGACTGACCAGGGCTGGGATAATGATTTTCTTGAACCACTCTTCGTCTTTGAACACATAACTGAAAGATAACCCAAAGTTCATTTTATTTTCCTCTCTTATAATGTCTGGTGTGAACAATTCTTAATTACTTATTATACAACATAATTAACATCAATCGAAATTATCGGAAATATTCCCCCGCGTGCATTTTCTAAAACCTAAAGCTGGGTAAACTCATCCACTTTCAACACAAAGATTGTGGCCCGTTTTTCATCTGAGTTTTTAGGCTTTTTACAATTTTCTCTGATAATTTTCAGAGCCTCATCCAGTTGTTCATCCTCTAATCCGACCAGAAGGGTGCTGCGTCCACTGCGTAAGAACCCACCGGTTGAGGCGATAAATGTCACTCTGAATTCTTTATCCGTCAAAGCATTGGAGACTTTGTCGTTATCTTCATCTCTGATAATGGCAATAATCAATTTCATGATCAAAATTCCTCATAATGTTCGACTTCAAGTGAAAATACATTGGCGCCGCCAATTGTGACAGGCGTTGGCGCCGGCATGGGCAAGGGTGAATTCTCCATCGGCACAGCGATGAAAGCAACCCTCTGACGGCAATTTTTATCCAGAATCTCAATCGCTTTTTCTTTTTGGTCGTCAGTCACACCAATCATGAGGGTGATGTTTTTTCGTCCCAGAAAGCCACCAACACTCGGCAGACGCGTCACTGATATGTTTTCATCAACCAGTGATTCGATTGCCATATCAGCATCCTGGCCCTGTACAACAGCAATCAGGAGATCAGCGGGTGATTGTTTTTCCGTTTCAGGCATACCATTATCCTCTATCCATCAATTTTCCAATTTCATCCCCAGGATGCCATAAGTATACCTTAATCTTTTTTATTTTAATGAAGATCAGGCATCTTATTCATCATCATGTGTTTACACATATTGGTTCTTAAGTCGTGAGTTCATCCAGCCAATCAATCACACGTTCTACAATTTCTTCCGGCTCGACATCGCTTTCAGGAATTACCTTTCCATGGATTGAAACACCTGCCTGCACCACTGATGTCGGGTCACCCGAAATCAGCGGGTGCCACCTGGCCAATCCCCTTCCCTCAGCCAGACGCCTGTAAGCACAGGTTTTGGGTAACCAGGATAGCAGGTGTGCATCTTCAGGAGTCAGTTGCACGCAATCTTTAACCGCTTGCGATCGATGGGCGTAATCCCGGCACCGGCATTTATCTAAATCCAGCAAACGACAGGCGACATCGGTGAAAAACACCTCACCACTGTCGATATCCTCAATCTTATGAAGGCAGCATTTAGCACAACCATCACAAAGCGCTTCCCATTCTTCATGAGACATGTCTTCCAGGGGTTTTGTCTGCCAAAATTTTTCCTGCATGATTCATTCATTCCTGATGCCGTGATAGGGCATTATCCAAACTGAGAAGTGGATGTAACAACTATTTTATAGCATTAACAGGATGCATTGTAAACCGGGTTATTCGTTATCGTGTTATTTTGCGATATAATCCATTTAGACATAATTAGAAATTTTTCACGATCAAATGATCAGGAGAACGAAATGACAGAAATGCGTGAAGCACTGGTTGATATCAACAAAGCGACACTGGACGAACTGAGCACCATCAGCGGTATTGGTGAAAGCCTGGCCAAACGGATCATTGACAACCGCCCTTATGAAGAATTACACGATCTTGTCCGGGTTTCAGGGATCAGCGATGTTAAACTCACGTCGCTACTGCCATATATCACCCTTGGCAAAGAAGCACAGGATGATGCCCGGCCTGTTCGGCCAGCGACCCTACCCAAATCTGAAGATGAGAAACCGATCGCCAAATTTGGCCACACAGAAGCTTTTGTGTTTTTGGAAGATCGCAATGAGCGTCAGGACGCACTTTTGATCATCTTTGGTGGTTTCATCATCGGGCTGATTTTTCTTCTGCTTCGACGTTCCAGTCGCTGATTTCATTTCAGGATTTATCCAACAAAGACCTGCACAAATGCATTAAGGGGGATGCCATTTTTTTTATCAAAAATCACAATATAAGGCTGATGAACTTATTAGTAGGTCGTTTAAACCGTTTTATCTTCCTGATTTTCTGCCTATTATGGCTGGTTGCCTGCCAGACGAGCGTGAATGAAACACCTGCTCCGTCAAAAGAGGTTCTATTAAGAACCGAGACCATTACACCCATCAGCACTCAGACAATCACAAAGACTGAACTTCAAAATCCTACAACGATAAACCCCACTAGTTCACCTGAACCCTCCCCGACCCCCGCAACACAGAACCCAACAATACCACCAGCTGACCGGCGAGTCATTTTAATGGCCGTCGGTGACATTATGCTGGGACGCACCATCGGTGACATAATCGAAAAAGAAGGACATGAAGCACCCTTTCAATATGTCGCTGAGACACTCAATACCGCTGATGTAGCCATCGGCAATCTGGAATGTCCCATTTCAGATCGTGGTGTAGCCGAAGAAAAAACGTATGCTTTTCGTGCGCCTGTCAATGCTGGCAAATCACTGGCATTTGGCGGGTTTGATGTCGTCAGCCTGGCCAACAACCATACCTTAGATTATGGACCCCTGGCTCTGCGTGACACCATGGACATCCTGCACACAAACCAGATTCATTCAGTAGGGGCAGGTATGGACGAAGTCGAGGCTTATTCGCCGGTCTTCGTTGAAAAAAATGGTCTGCGATTGGCCTTTCTGGCCTACGCCGATATTCCACCAGCGGTTTACGATTACCAGGCGTGGGAAGCAGGACCCAATAAACCGGGGATCGCCTGGGCTCATGAAGATCGCATCGTTAAAGGTGTGACGGCTGCCAAAACTCAGGCTGACCTGGTGATTGTACTGGTGCACAACGGCTTTGAGTTCATGCAGCAGGTAACTGCTGAACAACAAAAAGTTGCCAGGCTTGCAATTGATAGCGGGGCCAGCCTGGTGATCGGCAGCCATCCTCATGTCTTACAACGGATCGAGGCCTATGGTGATGGTTTGATCGCTTATAGCATGGGTAATTTCGTGTTTGACAATATGCTTTTCCCCCCAAACTACTCGGCCATCCTGGTGGTTGAGCTTTCGCTTAACGGCATCGAATCATACGAACTGATTGATGTCATCGTCCAATTGAATGGCATCCCCCAAATCATGCCCTACCGGCAATACGACTGAATTTGAACCCATTTTACTGGCCATTTTGTAATGGTGCTCCGTCAATCGTCCAAGCCGAATAACTTATCCATATAAAGTCGGGTTTTTAAAGGGTATCAAGGCCAGGATGACAGCCTGTTCGTAAAAACTGGCCCTGGTGAGGATATCACCTGTCAGCAGTCCAACCGCCCCTGTTTTTTGTTTTGAATTTGTTTTACCAAAGATCCGGTCATCTGCTTCACCCAGCTCCAGGCCTGATTCGACCAGGGCCTGCACCGCTGGCGGTAATTGGAAATGAGCTGTGCGTGAGCTACCCTGCATCGTCCCGGAAAGCACAACAATCCAGGCAAAACCGATCATCGCTGTGCCCAGATAGTCGCAACCACCTTCCACGCCCACCCAAAAATCTGCATCGGGCATTGCCTCCCGAGCATTTTGGGCACGATTACTTGCCCCTATTCGGGCAACCTGGTCTGATAAGGGCTGGTCAGTCACATCGGAACGTACGGAAACGCAGACAAACTGATGTGTGTCATCCGGGAATAACCGCTCAAACCCATTGCGAACAGCGTCCACCTTGATAGGATTTTTTGAAGCGATGACGATTTTCTTAACCATGAGTCAGGTTATAGCTTGGGCAGTTCAATAGACTGTTGATATTGATACTTACCCTTTTTATCAGCATAGGAGACCTCGCAATCCTCATCGCCTTCAAAGAATAAGACCTGGGCAATACCTTCAAATGAATAAATTTTCGCCGGTAATGGGGTGGTGTTGGAAATCTCGAGTGTTACATAACCTTCCCATTCAGGCTCGAAAGGGGTCACATTGACAATGATCCCACAGCGGGCATATGTGCTTTTTCCAACACAAATCGTCAGGATGTTGCGAGGGATCCTGAAGTACTCAACGGTACGAGCTAAAGCAAAGGAGTTGGGGGGGATGATGCATACCTCACCCTGGTAATCAACCATCGAATTCGGATCAAAGTGTTTGGGATCCACAATCGCAGAATAAACATTGGTAAAGATCTTATACTCATCCGCCACACGGATATCATAACCATACGAAGATGTTCCGAAGGATATGACACCCCGCCTCACCTGCCCATCTTCAAAGGGTTCGATCATATTATGCTCAAGTGCCATGCGTTTGATCCACCGGTCAGCTTTTATACTCATTGCTAATAACTCCTCAACATGTTATGGGTTCCCATCTGTAATCATAATCGTTTCAATCGAATTGAACCTTAATAAATCCCAATGAACCCGGTTCAAGGATGAAATCAACCTCGTACAATCTTCCCCAGATCAAAGCCAGCCGGTACTCACCAGGTGGGATATCCGAAACAGTGAAACTCTCACCCAGAAGTGGATGTCCGTTAGGTCCAAAGGGATAATAAGTTTTTGGATAGTAACGTTCCTGCACCTCTCCGTCTTCTCCCAACCTTTTCAACGTTAACGGAAACTGGGATACAGTATAGCCATTCGGATCCAGGACAATGCCTGAAAGGGTGGCCATCTGGTCACCACCATCTTTAAGGACGGGTTCAAACCACAATACCGGATTGAATGTCCGTTGATAGTCATTTTCACCCAAACGAACTTCAAAATGCAGATGCGATCCAATAGCAGCCCCGCTCAGGCCCACCTGTCCGAGCGTCTGCTCCCGCTGTACAAAGTCGCCGGTATCCACTTCGATGGTTGAGAGATGCGCATAAAGGGTAAATAAATCATTGCCATCCCAATGCAGGTCAGGGTGATAAAGAACCACTACATTGCCATAAAACAAGGGATAAGGGCCTAAAAGCGTTTCATTATCGACACCGGCAAAAACCACCTCGCCTGAGGCCGCAGCCACAACCGGCGTGCCGGAAGAATTGACAAACTCAACACCGTGATGCGGTTCAAGTTCTCCAGCAAAAGTGCTCGCGTAAGGATAAGTTGGATCAATGGTGTTCTGATAGGGCAGTTGAATAGGTCGAGATAACAACCCGGGCCACTGGGCCTGGCAATAATTATCTCCGCAGTCGATGGCCATAAAAGCTTTTTCAAACACTTCCGACTGGCTTGGCTTTGGTGTAATTACAGGAGGTGTGGGCGATGGTTCTACCTTTAATACTGGCGTACCTTCAACAGGAAAAGCTGGCTCAATGGATGGCTCATCCTGGTAAAAGGTAGCTGGTTCTGCTCCAGCTTGTGAACAACCTGTAATGAACAGAATTAATAAAATTACCGGTAAAATTTTTCGATTGGTTCTTCGCATAAGCCTTTATGAAAGCGACAATCCACCACGATCAATAAGGACATCGCGAAGTGAATCATTGATTCTGTTTGCTTCTTTCTCAAGAGATCTGAGTTCATTGAGCATACGAGCCGGATCCTGTTCCTTTTCAAGCCCCAACAGGTTAATGCGCACATTGAGACTGGCGCCATTTAAAGCTGCCTGTGCAAAGGCAGCCGCTGTCCCGGCATCTGAGATTGCATTCACATTTCCCAATTGGGCTGCTTTTAATGCCAGACGCATAATTTGGAGTGCATTTCGACCAACCTGAAGCGGCACTTCTGCTGCATTGATTGATGCAGCCTGAATGGCCTGAATACGATCTGCCTTTTGTTGGTCAGTATCCCGGGGTAAACGTCTGGCTTTCATATATGCATTGAAGGCCGCTGCGTCTTTTTCAACAGCCTCTTTCATGATCTGCTGCAGGTCCATGGCCTGTTCGATCATTTTCCACATCTCATTTTCGACATCCGCATATTTTGACTTGCCAACCGTCACCCTTCCAACCATTGCCACCAATGAGGCAGCCATGGCTGCACCGTAAGCAGACGCTGAACCGCCGCCTGGCGTTGGTTCACCGGAAGCCAATGCATCCAAAAACTCAACATCCTGAGCACCTTCACTACCATTTTCAGAATCGGAGCCAGAGGAATATAACCGTGTTTCTAAAATCTGTTCATTCTCAAACTGGTCCATTTGCATATACCAGACGGCAGCATCCACAACAGCTTCATTAGGAATCAGCCCAACGAGCTCCGAATGGTGCACCTGCACACCGTAACGGTGGGCTTCCCGACGGATCATCTCAACCACACTGGCCATAGGTGTTCGCCGGTAATTGGTCAGGTTCATTGAGACCTGGGCCTGCCCTTCGACAAGAACCCCCATCGACTTGACATAACGGAGGCCACCGGAAGAATGACGAATGGCACGGGCGATTTTATTGGCAATTGAAACATCATCCGTTGTCAAATAGACATTGAAGGCGATCAGTGGCTGCCTGGCCCCGATCACAGTGGCACCTGCACCCGTGGTCTGAGCTGGGCCAAAGTCCGGCTCTCGTTCTGGTTTTTTTCCGATCTCTTGCTTCAGCCTTTCGTACTGCCCCCTCCGGATATTTTCTAAATTAGTCCGTTCTGGCCGGGTGGCTGCCTCCTCATAAAGGTAAACCGGGATCTTCAGCTGCTCTCCAACTCTTTTCCCCAAACGGCGGGCCATTTCAACACACTCCACCATGGTCACGCCTGAGATCGGCACAAAGGGCACTACATCTGTCGCGCCAATCCTGGGATGTTCACCCTGATGATTGTCCAGATCAATCAACTCGCCAGCTTTGGCAATTGCCTGGAAGGCTGCCTCCTCAACCGCCTCCAGTCGACCAACAATGGTCACGACTGTCCGGTTATGATCCATGTCTGAATGCCGATCCAATATTTTCACCCCGTTTACCATTTCAATAGACTGGATGATCTCCTCTACAATTTTTGGCCGTCTTGCTTCAGAAAAATTCGGTATACATTCAACAATTGGATTTGGCATTTTTTCTCCTGACTGGTGTAATTTTCCTCATTATACCCATAATCAATTGATTAATTACGGTTACGAATGTACGTCGTTTGCGCAAACGATCCACAATAAACTAAGAATAAAAAGGTCAGAGATCGTCAAAATCCTGACTGAGCAATAATCGGAGTCTGAAGGCAGGAAATATCGTGAACATCTTCAACAATTAATCTACAACTTTTACTTCTATCAATATCCCACTTAAGAATATTTATAATTTGCTAATTTTAAATAAATTTTGTCAATATTGCTATTGACAAAATTGAAGTATATGATAGAATAGATGTATAGAGATAGAAATGAAGCTTAATTTTATTGAGGTGTGCCGGCGAAAAAGTTGATTTTATTGATGATCGCCTGAATTAAATTTATTATAGCATGTTTTTACAACTGATCAAGTGAAAAAAAGCAAATTCATTTTGGAGGTGCTGATGCAAAAAATGCCAGAGAAATGCCCAATCTGTAAGTCAGACGTCCTGGTAACGCGGTTTTTCTGCCCCCGTTGCGATTCGGTTGTTGAGGGACATTTTCAACCGCATTCGGGACCCTTTGCTGAACTGTCAGAAGAGCAAATCAACTTTGTCCTGACCTTTGTTCGCTGTGAGGGTCGGTTTAACCGGATGGAGGAAGAACTCAACCTTTCCTATCCCACCTTACGCAACCGGCTTTATGACGTAATCCGGGCATTAGGCTATGAACCAGGCAAAGATGAAGAGCCCACACTAACACCTGAAGACCGACGCCGGATTTTAGATGACCTTGAACAAGGTAAAATCTCCCCACTTCAGGCGCAACAACTCCTCCAGGGCTTAGAAGTTGAATCAAAGAAAGGTGGTAAATAATGGCCTCAACAGAAGAAAGAATGCGAATTTTGATGATGATCCAGGAGGGGAAAATTTCGGCTGCTGAAGGTGCCCGTTTGATCGAAGCACTCGATGACGTACAGGAACCGAGCGCACCCCCCAAGCCTGCAGATAAGGGTTATACCACCGGGAAGAAACCACGCTACCTGCGAGTGTTGATCACGGATACCGATTCAGGGAAGACACGGGTTAACGTTCGGCTGCCTGTCTCGCTGATCAGTTCAGGGATGCGAATGGGGGCGCGCTTTGCCCCGGAGATTGAAGGGCTCGATATGGAAGACCTGAATGCATGGATGAATTCAGGCGAAATCGGCCAGATCGTCGACATCTTCGATGAGGAAGATGGTGAACATGTGGAAGTCTTTCTTGAATAACAGTTACCACAATACACTAATGTAATCACATATCCGAGTTGAATGATGCATCAGGACAACATTGCCAGGCTTAACTGGGTTCATTTTGCTTATCCTTTTTTAAGCCACATAAACCTGTCGTCCTGTATCTCACAATGTGGTGTCGCAAAATCACTGAACGCACGACTTGTAAACTCAAGTCACATGAATAAAAATAAGTCGAGGTAACATGCAAGAAGAATCTTCATCTGCTGAGTTAAATAAATGGCAATACCGCTTTTTTACAATCTGGGGCGGCCAGGCTTTTTCAGTATTGGGCAGCCATCTGGTTGGTTTTGCCGTGGTCTGGCACCTGACAGAAACCACCGGATCAGCCACCGTGCTCGCCATCGGCAGTCTGATGAATGTCATTCCAGGCATCCTGATCGCGCCCATCGCTGGTGCGCTGGTTGACCGATGGAACCGGAAACTGGTGATGATTGTGTTCGATTGGATCACAGCCATGTTTACCCTGCTCGTTGCCATCCTTTTTGTCTATGATGCTGCACAGATCTGGCACATCTTCCTGATCATGTTTGTCCGATCCTCATGCGGATGCTTTCAATGGGCCGCCATGACTGCCTCAACCACATTGATGGTTCCCAAAAAACAATTATCCCGGATTGCCGGGGCCAACCAATCTTTGCAGGGCATTATGGGCATCATCGGGCCAGCCCTGGGAGCCCTATTAATCGCACTGCTGCCCATGCAATCTGTCCTGTTCATTGACGTATCAACGGCACTGTTTGCGGTCATCCCTCTGCTCTTTTTCTCAATCCCCCAACCCGTTCGGAATGGCACCAAAGTAAAATCCAAATCTGATTCAAAAACATCCGTCTGGCAGGATCTGGCAGAGGGCTGGAAATATGTACTCGGATGGCCCAGCCTCTTGGCAATCATCATCCTGGCCATGCTGATCAACTTCCTGATCAACCCGGCCTTTGCCCTCCTTCCATTGGTGGTGACCGAGCACTTCGGTCTGGGGGCCTATGAATTGGGATTCATCAACTCCGCGTTTGGTGTCGGTGTTATCCTGGGCGGTCTAACTTTAAGCGCCTGGGGCGGATTCAAAAACCGCATCATGACCTCCCTGGTTGCCCTGACCATCTCAGGTGGTGCTGTGCTGGCAGTCGGCCTGGCACCTTCCAATATGTATCTGCTGGCTCTGGCGGGTATGGCACTCTTTGGTTTCCTCAACCCAATGGTGAACGGCCCATTATTCGCCGTGATGCAGGCCAAAGTTGAACCGGAAATCCAGGGTCGGGTTTTTTCACTTCTGACCGCCGGGGCAGGCCTGGCCAGCCCCCTGGGCCTGGCCATCGCCGGCCCAGTGGCAGACGCCACCAACAACCAGCTCTGGTTTGTTGCCGGTGGTATCCTGACAATTATTGCAGGATGTGTTGCATTTCTGATCCCCGATATCCGTAAGATCGGATTGGGTATGGACGAAGATCAAGCTGACAAGACGGTTGAGAAAACGCCCCAGAAACCCATCCTTGAGAGTGCATTACCTGAGACCACCCAGGCTCAACTTGAATAAAGGATGAATCAAGCCTGCTAAACATCATATAATCGCCCCTGTTGAAGAGGGATAGATTTTACCCACAAATAAATCTTCAGGCACCCTCACCCTGGATGTATTCTTCCACATCAACATTCCAGCGAACATCTTCGATTCTGGCTACCAGCCAGGGGGATTCTTCATCCATCCATTGGGCTGCAAATAAAATCGGCATTCGCCAGCCCTCCAACTCACCCCATTCCAGAGCCTGTGCCTGCCAGCGCGTTTTTTCATTATCACCCGATTTCTTCCAGCGCAGCGCTTCCATCCGGTCAAGCATATGGGTTTCTGGATTAAAGTGGGCGGTGAACCTGTCCTCCCCATCCTGAAAGGGTACGATCAACATGGCTGTATGATCATTGATCGACTCCCAGCGGACATCACTGGCGCTGAGGTAAACCGAAGGAAACATCATCGTTTCACTCCATAAACCAATGTTGGCCGCCTGGTCAGTTTGAGGATCGTCTTCGATTGTCCCGAAGGGCAAATTGAGGCAGCACTCACCTTCCAGAAAATATTCGTTGACTCGCAAAATTGGAATCCCCCAAAAGGTCGTTTCAATATAATGCCGGTAACCCTCGCCGGCCTGATGAATAAACCGCAGACGGGTTGGCAGAGTCACCCCCATGAACCGGAGCTGTCCCCGCCCGGTCAACACAAATGACTCAATTCGGGGCATCTCGGTCCCATAAAGTTCACGATAAAAACGTTCAACACACTCTGGTAAACCACCAGGCAGATCGAATGTACCAAGGTTACGATTCTGCTGGGCGAGTGGTGGGAAAGGATCCGGGGTCTTTTTTGTACCCATCCAGATCAGCCAGCCTGCGGCAATAATCAAAATAATAATAATCAGGGCGGTGATATCCATAGAAATCTCTTTTATTTTTAAGCATACCCTAATTCTCATGTCAAACCTCTGTCAGCAGTTCATTATCAGGGCAATCGCAAAATTATTCGTTTTGATTAAATAAATTGTGTGCGTGATTTAATCACCTCATCCGTCGCTGCGCGCCACCTTCTCCATTTGCCCCCACCAACAGAAGGTGAGGGTTCCACTTCGCTCCAGCGAAGGCCTTTTTAAAAAATCAATTTAACGGCGAATTTCACCGTATTGAGATATCGAGCTCTATAATTCACAGTGTCCGTTAACTATGCAATTGCCCTGCGTTCATTATCGAATGACTTGTAAAAAATTATTGGGCCATGATCATGAATGATTGACGGCATTCAATGATTATGCTATCATAAATTTAGCCGCACCTAAATATTCATGTGTAAAAATTAAGGTCAGATATGGTCAAAAAATTAAGCCACAATATTCAAGATTACCTCAAACAGATCTATGAGATCACAAACACCGGTGGAAAAGCATCAACCAGCCAGCTGGCAGAAGCCTTAGGCATTTCTGCTGCATCCGTAACCAATATGATCCAGAAACTATCGATGACCCAGCCCCCCCTGGTAACCTATACAAAACACCAGGGTGTTGAGCTGACCAATGCAGGTCAGCAGGTTGCCTTAAAAATCATCCGGCGACATCGTTTAATCGAGCACTACCTGGTTAAGGAACTGGGTTACTCGTGGGATGAGGTCCATGAAGAGGCGGAAATTCTCGAACACGCCATGTCACCTCGATTGGAGAAGCGCATTGATGCAGCCCTGGGCTACCCCGAGTTTGACCCCCATGGCGACCCAATCCCCGATCAAAACCTGAGAATGCCCGAGGTTACCAAGACGTCTCTGAGCGACCTCAAGGCTGGCGAGGCCGGTCGGGTGATCCGTGTACCACATAATGACCCCCGGGTATTGCGATACCTCGGTAAAAGCGGGTTGAGGCCTGGTGCATCTATTAAATTACTGGCACGCACACCTTACGACCAGACCATGCGCGTATTGATCCGGGATACCGATGAAGAGGTCATTATTGGCCCTGTTCTAGGGGCCCAAATCACCCTGGCAGTGGAATAATGGCTGAAATCTTACCCGTAAACCGAACCAAACAACAGGCCCGTCGCTATTACGATCGAATCAGTGGCATTTATGATTGGTTGACAATCAGTGAAGCGCCTTTAATCGAAAAAGGCGTTAAGCAGTTGAATATCTCACCGGGTGAATCAATCCTGGAGGTGGGTTGTGGCACCGGGCGAGGATTGTCACTGATGGCCAGGGGCCTGAACAGTCAGGGGGGGCTTATTGGGTTGGATTTATCGCGTAAGATGCTTTCTGTCAGCCGGAAAAAGACAGAGGAAACCCAGCCTAAGCCTGACCTGATTCAGGGGGATGCCACCCGTCTGCCTGTTCAAGCTGGTCAAATTGATGCTTTGTTCTGTTCTTTCACCCTCGAATTATTCGCAGCCGATGAGATTGTCATAGTCCTGCATGAGTTCCGTCGAGTAATGAAACCTTCCGGTCGGTTAGGTGTGGTGGCATTGGCCCAGGAACCCAGAAATCTGTCCGTACGTCTCTATGAATTCGCCCACAAGCTATTCCCGGTTGCCATCGATTGCCGCCCGATCCCTCTGGTAGCATTATTACAGGAAAATGGTTTTGAGGTCACAACATCGGCCATTGAAAAAAATTGGGGACTTCCCGTTCACATCACAACCTGTAAAAAGAGCTGAAAATCACCTTGCTTTTCTGAGGAGCTAAAAATAATGCCTGAATTGCCGGAAGTAGAAACCATCGTCCGCCGACTGCGGAATGGGACGGATGAACACCCCCCGGTCGTGGGTGAAACTATTGCATCTGTCGAAATCACCTGGGACCGGATAATCGCTGAACCTGAACCGGACACGTTCAGAGACCTAGTGCGCAGAAGGATGATCAAAGACGCTCGCCGGCGTGGTAAATACCTTCATTTTCCATTGGACAACGGTCATCTCATGGCGCACTTACGCATGAGCGGCGATATGCGCATGGAAAAAAGACAGAGAGTAGAAGCAAAAGAGAGACCGGCTGAAAAATATGATCGGGTGATCATCAACTTTGAATCGAATTGGCGGCTGGTATTCAGCAGCATTCGGAAATTTGGCCGGATGTGGTACGTGGATGACGCCCAATCCGTATTAGACCATCTGGGGCCTGAACCTCTGAGCGATTCCTTCACGCCTGAAAAGCTGTATGAGATGCTCCAAGGTCATAGCCGCCAGATCAAACCTCTCCTCATGGATCAAAGCTTCATCGCCGGGTTGGGCAATGTTTACACCGATGAGGCACTGTATAAAGCAAAGATTCACCCGCTACGCCGATCGGACACCCTCTCGAGAGAGGAAGCCAATACATTGCACCGGTCCATTCAATTTATTCTTACGGAAGGCATCCGTCGTTTCGGCGCCAGTATTGATTGGATGTACCGGGGCGGTGAGTTTCAAAATGAGTTTCGGGTTTATGGAAAGGATGGCGTACCCTGCCCTGAATGTGGAACAACGATCGTAAAAATCAAAGTTGGTCAGCGCGGCACCCACCTCTGCCCCAGCTGCCAGGAGGAACCCCAAACAGCCTGACCTGAAAAAGGTGTTTACCAAAATCAATTCTGCAAACAGATTTTGCAATCACACAGGACAGGTCTTGAGAAAACTATAACCGCAATAAACGTTTGGTCAATTCCAGGTTTTCCAACCACCAAAGGACGGTATCTGCTACGGATTCGACCAATCGGCGCGGCTGATAACCCAATTCAACTTTTGCTTTATCAGAATTGATTTCAGAATTACTGACAACCGTTTCGAGTGAATAACGCGTGATGCGTGGTTTGGTTTTTGTCAGCTTATAATATAATTCCGCGATCGGTGCGACAGCCAGGGCCACTGGCAGAGGGAATGTGATCAGTGGCATATTTATCCCTGTCACATTTTGCACAATCTCATGCAATCGTTTCAACTCAATCCGCTCACCCCCCAAAAGATATGTTTCACCCGGTTGACCGTGATCCCTGACCCGGATATGACCCTGAGCGACATCCCTGACATCCACAAAGTCAAAAGCGCCTTCAACAATAAAGTGCAACCGCTTCTTCATCCAGGACAGGATCAATTCTCCCATTTCTGAGCGACGATAATCATATGGCCCAACCACGCCAGTCGGACAGACGATACGTGTATCCAGGCCCTCACGCCAGGCCTGCTGGACCAGCAGGGAGGCCTGAGCTTTTGTCCTGTCATAGGTACCGGCTGGATTAAGTGGGTCAAAGGCCAGCTTCTCTGTGATAGCGGTCCCCAGGGGTGGCCTTTCAAGGGCATGGATTGAACTGGTATAGATCAACTGCTTAACCCGAGCAGACCTGGCAGCCTGAAGCACATTGTTGGTACCCTCTACATTTACCCGCTGGAGAAGATCGGACTTATCTTCGGTGATCGACACCAAAGCGGCCATGTGAAATACGACATCAACATCCTGCATCGCTCTCTTGAGAGAGTCGACATCCAGGATATTACCTTCCACACGGTCAACAGCCAGGCCATCAACGGATTGTGTGTTCTCTCCTGGTAGGAGTAAAACCCTGACCCGCTCACCCCTCGACAATAATTCTCGCACCAGGACATTCCCCAAATGCCCAGTCGCACCGGTAACTAAATTCATACTTTCCTCTTGATTCGTTCAATGATCATATTGACCCCTGAAATGGTGGTTGACTCCCAATCGACACCATCCGGATCGAGGGAGGCTTGTAGCAAGAGCCCCATTGCCAGAGCCATCAAAATCCGCCCGGTTGACTCTGGATCTAGAGAGCCCTCCAGGGTGCCTTCTTCAATGCCATCCTGGATAAGATCTGAAAGAAAAGCCAGGTAGCGTCGATAAGGCGCGACGGCCCGCTTCCAGATTTCTGGTTGCCGGCTGGCCTGAGTCCAAAACTCGAGCAGAATCGGGAATCCCTCATCAATGGATTGGAAAATACCGCTTGAGATAACGGCCATTTGATGGATCGCATCGGGCACATTATCAGCAGAGGTTCTGGCCACCTCAAACAACCCATCCATACCCGCAAGCCAGGTGGTCATCAAGGTCAGAAACAGATCCAACTTTGAGGGAAAATGGTGATAAAAAGCCCCTTTGCTGACCCCAGCAGTCTGGCAGATTTCTGCCACACTGGTGGCATCATACCCATTTCTGGAAAACAAATCGAGGGCTGATGTGAGAATGTTCTGTCGAGTAGTCGAAGTGAAAGAGTCAGGAGATTTCATAAAATAAACTTTCGAACCAATATAATACCGACCGGTCGGTCGGTCAGTTAGTATAGTATACCATGGTTAATAAGATCATACAAATGAGCTGATAGAACTTTCGGGCTTATGGGGAAATCAAAACTCGCCAGCCTGATGATTTCCCCAAAATCGGGCTAGCGAGTTTTTTTCTCCAAAGCACTCCCTACTTTGGAGGAAGCCAATTGCAAATGTACAGATCGTTTAATACAAAGAAATAATACCACAGATTTCAATAAATACGAAACCTAAATGCTTCTTTTTTAAGATCAGAGAAATGGATAATGGAAATGAGCTGACACGAGAGGCAAAATCTAAAACCAGGAATCAATCAAAAGTCTTAATTATTTACGCGTTCTGATACATCAGACCTGTGAAATATTAAGAGACGACCTTGGGCGTTTGCAGCCCACAGAGCGCAGCGTGGTGCCGAACCCGTGATCAGAATAAAAAAAACACCCCAATATGGAGTGTTTAACATCAAGAGGCGACGACGGGACTCGAACCCGTGATCGGGGTTTTGCAGACCCTTGCCTTACCAACTTGGCTACGTCGCCCAGAAAACAAAAGCTGATACCGGCGGCCGATATGGCCTGTTGATACCAGCCAGCGTGCTTTCTGCAAGCGGGCGAAGAGACTCGAACTCTCAACCTTCTCCTTGGCAAGGAGACGTTCTACCATTGAACTACACCCGCA